>JAAFHI010000936.1 GCA_013298335.1 Actinomycetota bacterium | reverse complement strand
TCCCCATCTTTGGACGGACCAATGGCTCGGGTGGTCCGGACGGCAACGCGGTACGCCAGCGACCGGCGAACATCTTCGGGGAACAGGGCCAAAGACTCCATGTCGTAAACGATCAGCGATGAGTCGGTGAGGTAGGACGGATCCATTCGGGTATCCAGCCAGGGGTTTCCCCGGTAACGCCGCAGCCGAAGCAAAATATCCTGGGCTTTGCCCTTGATCGTTTCGCTGTCGAATGCGCCGCCGCCGCACCATTGTTCAAGGGCTTCGATGAAATCACTCAGGATGGGTTCTTTTTTCGATTCCGTTTGAAATGCCCGGTTGTGAGCGCAGGCCCCGGTGTAGACCTCGCGGACCACCGGTTCCAGAATGCCGTCGGCGAGGCTGTCGTGAATGTCGATGCCGGCAAGGGCTTTCAGGTCACCAAGAACGAGTGTGACCTGTTCTTCCTCGACCGGGAGTCCCTCTCGAAGGCCATCGTAGTATCCGATGTTGAACCCCTTTTTGATTTTGGGATCGAATTGAAAAAGAAGTCCCCCGGTAACCTCTGTCATTGTTTTGAAACTGTTGAAATCGACGATTTGAACTTTGGCGGTCGGATGGGTCGCCAAGGTATCAAGGCCCAGGACTCCGGCGAGGACTGATTTCCCCGATCCCGTTTCCCCGAACAGCGCTGTCCCCGGCGCTCTGGTCGTACCCGCTTCAAAAAGGTCGATCCCCGTCAGTTCTCCGGTCTGAGCGCGAAAAAACGTATGCGGGACGGCGGAGGGCGACCACGCTTTCTCAACATTGATGAAGGTGGCGACCGACTGGGCAATTTCCTCGATTTCACGCCCACTTTTCGATCCCGAGATTTCTCCGACGAGCAAGCCGGGATAGAGACAGAGCGCAGCCGAACGGTTTTCCCGTATCGCGTTGACGCCGGGAATATCCCGACATGAATTAAGGACGGCCTTGGCTCGGCGATCCAGGGCGTCGCTCAAGTCTTCGGGCAGTTCTTTTTGTTTGCTGAAGTCCGCGGCTTGCTTCGGAGAGAGAGGTTCGCCGTAAACCAGGATGATTTTTTTGCAGGACATGATCTGGGTTTGGCCGGTGGCCATGTCTCCGCGAAGCGCGTCCAATTCGGCGATCTGTTGTCCGGCTTCCTTGGTCGCGCCGCCGCCGAAAAGATTTCCGCCGGCGCGGGTCGTCCATTCAATTTTCCGGTCATACAGTTTACGGCGCTGCATCTGGTCGACGACTTCGAGTTCGGTGACGAACGTATGCCGGAACAGGAGTCGTGGGTTCATTGAGAGCGGGCGCATCACCGTGGGGAATGTACCCGAACGCTTTCCGTCACCCGAGGATTGGGGCGGCGTTGTCATCGAGACGATGGCGACTGGAGTCCGGCCATGAACGATGGCATCGTCGCCGAACACAATTCTTTCGTCGGAAAGGTAGCGACCGATGTCGTCGGTGATACTCGGTGTTCGTGGAGATGAGACTGCCAATTCGTTATGGCTGAAAAAAATCGCGTCCCACAATTCCGAGGATGTGAATCGGCGAATTTCAAAGGGGCAGTTTCGGAGGACCTGTTGAAAAATATCTTCGGCTTTTTTTCGTGCGGCGTTTTCTTCGGCGATCATTCTCCGGACGAGTTCATTTTCCTGGAGGCAGTCCAGGATAGCTTTCACATCAAACCTGCCCCGAGTTTTCAGGACAGTTTTCACTTGGAGCATCATCTCGTGGAATGCCAGTTTTATCCCCGGACTGAGCGTCCCCGTTGGAACCCGTACCCACAGGGTATGCCTCGAACTTTTGAATTCACCGGATTCGATTTTTGCGTTCAAATATTTCAGGTTGCGGGCATGAAGTTCCTGGCAGGCCCCAACCTTTTTTGAGGGGGATAAACGAGAAATGTGGTTTCTTAAATTTGTTCCCTCGTCGATATTCACGGACTGTCTGAATTGATAAATCGTCCCGACGGGAGCCTCATTGGTGAGCCACGTCACCGTGCGCCGGTGATCTTCAGCGATGGTGTCATCGTGGGCAAAAAGGCTCTCCATCGGGGTTAATTCAAAACCGGCGACAAATGCTCCATCCGTTTGGCGAATGGCGTTTCTGTCGACGGAAAGGCAACGACTTTCCAGGCGGTGTCCATTCGGCACCTTTCCAGGAACCAAGGGGAGGTCGCCGGCGCCAGGCGCGAAGAGATCGCGTAAGGCGGGAATTGCGGCGCGTGATGCTTTCATCGAGAAGTAGGTGCTGAAAGCAGCGACCCCCGTGTAGCTTAGTCCCATCAGAATTTCGTCAATGCCGTTCATTGTTCTTGTATCCAGTTTCTTGGCTTGATGTGGTTTGGTCGGTCGAATTGCTTCGGCGAAACCAGGTAACG
>JAAFHI010000106.1 GCA_013298335.1 Actinomycetota bacterium | reverse complement strand
AGCCGGGCGCAGGCGGGCGACACCACCAGCCCGCTCTTCGGTCTGCCGCAGGCCCTCGGCGCGGCGGGCGCGCTGACCCGGTTCTTCTTCAACGATTTCCGCCGCACCGGTCCGAACCTTCTTTACACGACGGCGGTCCTCAACGGCGGTGTCGTGAACCCGACGACCATCGCGAGCACGCAGGCGATCCTCACCAACCTCACCACCGCCTTCAACCTGCCGCGTTTCCAGGGCGAGCCGTTCGTGCCGTTCGGCAGCGTCAAGAACTACGAATCGACCGGAAACTCGATCTACCACTCGCTCACGGTCAACGTGAACAAGCGGTTTTCCAATAACTTCCAGTTCCTCGGCTCCTACACCTGGTCGCACGCCATCGACGATTCGACCGACGTGCAGACGCTTCAGGAACCGCAGGACAACGCCAACCCGAACGGTGACCGGTCGAACTCCAACTTCGACCAGCGCCATCGCTTCGTGTTCAGCGGCGTCGTCACCAGCCCCTTCCGGCGGGACGGCGGCGTGGGCCGCTACCTGCTGGCCGACTGGACCTTCGCGCCGATCGTGGAATTTGCCAGCGGTCGTCCGTTCACGGTGCTGACCGGCAATGACCAGACGCAGGTCAACAGTTCCTCGACCGCCCGTCCGAATCTCGTTTCGGCCTGCCCGGCGGGAACGACACTCGGCAACGGCTGCTTCACCGCCCCGAACGGCACCGGCTTCTTCGTGCTTCCGCCCGACAGCCGGACGGTCTTCGGTCTGCCGCTGACGGCGTACCTCGGCAACCTGGGCCGTAACTCCTATCGGACGCCGAACTACATCTCGGTCGACTTCCGGCTCGCGCGGAAGTTCTACTTCACGAAGGGCGCGGACGCGACCTCCAACAACCTGGAGTTCATCTTCGAAGCCTTCAACGTTTTCAACCGGACGAACATCTCCGAAGTGCTGACGACGTTCCAGTCCGCCGGTACGCCGGTAGCGGCCTCGGCGCCCCGGCAGCTTCAGTTCGCGATGAAGTTCAGCTTCTAATCACCTGGTCCTCGTGACCATTCGGAGCGCGGGCGGCAACGTCCGCGCTCCTTTTCTTTTTGGTAACTGTCCAGCCGCCGCCATTTGCCCGACCCAGCCGGAACCGGGCGGGAACGCTCAATTTGGGAATTGTTTTCACGGCTCGATTGCCGCACAATCCGGTTTTCAACGTCACAGTTCAATTCCCGAATCGGAGCTTTCGAAATGACTGCGCTGAAACATCTTCCGGACGCCGCCCGGGTGTGGATCTTCACCACCGCCGCGCCGCTGACCGCCGAACGAAAAGCCGCGGCGGAAACGGTTCTCAACGCCTTCGTCGCCGACTGGCGCTCGCATGGTTCACCCATTCATGGCGGGTTTGACCTGCCCGACCACCGCTTCGTCGTCATCGCCGCCGACGAAACCGTCAACGACGTTTCGGGCTGCTCCATCGACGGCATGTTCCGGACCGTCGCCGAGGCGCTCGAACGCGCGGGCGTTCCGCTCGCCGACAGCGCCGAGATCGCTTACCGGAACGGCGACGGCGTCCACGTTATCGACCGCCCGGCCTTCGCCCGGCTGGTCCGGGAAGGCGTCATCGCCGACGACACCCCGGTCTTCGACCAGACGGTCAAGACCCTCGGCGACCTCCGCGCCGGAAAATGGGAACTCCCCTTTTCGGCCAGTTGGCATGGCGCGCACTTCAAACGCGCGGCGGCGGCCCGGTAAGACCCCTCGTTCATCCATCCACATCACACCATCGCGAAGGAGCATCTCCGTGAGTCAATCCACCGAAAGCAAAAAACCGAAGGGCGACACGCCCGGCAACGGCGACGAGGCGGCCCGCAATCAGCAGTTCGCGATGGACCTCGTCGGCGGGGGCAGTCTCGACAAGGTCCGCGACATCCTCTTCGGCTCGAACATGCGCGATTACGAGAAGCGGTTCGTCCAGATGGAGGAAAAATTCATCTCCGAGGCCGCCGAACTCCGCGCCGAAGTCCGCAAACGCTGCGATTCCCTCGAAACGTTCGTCAAACGCGAAATCGACGCGCTCAACGAACGGCTCAAATCCGAACGCGGCGAACGGCTGACCTCGGAAAAGGAAAGCACGCAGGAAGTCCGCGACTTCATGAAGAACAGCGAGAAGAAGCTCAACCAGCTCGACGAATCGCTCATCAAGACCCAGCGCGATCTTCATGAACAGATGCTCAGCCAGTCGAAGGAACTGTCGGAGGAAATCCGCCAGAAAGCCGACGCCCTCGCGGCGGCGATGGAACGGGCGGTCAAGGAACTCCGCAACGAAAAAACCGACCGGCAGGCCCTCGCCTCGCTCTTCACCGAAGTCGCGATGCGGCTCAACCATCAGTTCAAACTACCCGGCGGAGAGAATTAAAAAGTCTTGGGAGTCTGGGGAGTCTCGGGGGTCTTGAGAGTCGAAACGGAATTTCGTCATTACAACACCCTCTTTTCAGACTCCCAAGACGCTCCAGACTCCCAAGACTCCCGAGACTCATGAAAGAGCGTCGCGATCAGACGCCCGCGGGGCGTGACGAAGTCCTTCCGTTTCCGGCGGAGACGGACGAACTGCGCCGGTTGCTCGAAAACGACGAAACGGAAACCTCCGCCGTGCTGCGCGAGGTGATCGACCGGGTCGAACGCGAATCGCGCCAGGAACCGCCGGAACTCGGCGAACTCCGGGGCCTGATGTTCGGCGGAGAAATCGACCGGCTGAACCGGCTCGAAACCCGGATGGACGATCCGTCGGAACTCGCCGAGGACGTCAGCCGGCGCATCGCCGAGGGATTGGCCGCGAAGGACCCGCGGCAGGACCTTTTCAAACGGGCACTCATCCCGGTCGTCGAGGAGGCCATCCGGGATTCGATCCGGCGCAATCCGAAAGTTCTGGTGGACGTCCTGTTCCCGATTATGGGACCGGCCATCCGCAAGGCCATCGCCGCCGCCCTCGCGGGCATGGTCTCGTCGCTGAACTCGACACTCGAAAACAGTTTTTCCTGGCAGGGCCTCAAATGGCGGCTCGAAGCGCGGGCCACCGGACGACCGTTCGGCGAAGTGGTTCTTTCCCATACCCTCATTTATCAGGTCGAACAGGTGTTTCTGGTCCACAAGGAAACCGGGTTGCTTTTGTGCCATGTGACGTCGAAGGAAGAGGACATCCGCGATCCCGACCTCATTTCCGGGATGCTCACGGCGTTGCAGGACTTCGTCAAGGACTCGTTTTCGACCGATCAGGGCGACATGCTGGAAACGATGCAGGTCGGCGAATACACCGTCCGGATCGAGCAGGGACCGGCGGCGATCCTCGCGGCGGTCGTCCGCGGCGCGCCACCCGTCGAGGTCAGCAACCGGCTTCAGAACGCGCTCGAACGCATTCATCTGGAAAAAGGCACGGATTTAACCGACTTTGAAGGCGATACCGACGTCTTTGAAGATTGCCGGCCCATCCTCGAAGAGTGTCTCGACGCGCAATATGGCGCGGGTCGTTCCGGCGAACAAAGCGGCAACAAGGTGCTCCGGCTCGCCTACGGTCTGATCGGCGTACTGGTCCTCGTTTTCGGAACCTGGATGTTTTTCAGTCTGCGGGAAAGTCGCCGGTGGAATGATTTTCTGACGCGCCTGCGGGCCGAGCCGGGCATTGTCGTGACGGACTACGAACGGCGCGGCGGACGCTATCTCGTCGCCGGACTGCGCGACCCCGACGCCGCCGACCCGGACGCGCTCGCCCGCGCGGCCAGCATCGCGCCGGACCGCCTCGACACGCGGTGGGAGCCCTACGTCGCCCTCTCCCCGAAGCTGGTGGTTGCGCGCGCCCGGCGAATGTTGGAAACTCCGGCAACCGTCACGACCGAATTCGACAACGGCGAACTGAAACTGGCCGGCCACGCGCCACACCGCTGGATCGCTCAGGCAGTACCACTGGCCCGGACCGTTCCGGGCGTGACGCGCATTCGGACGGACGGACTGAAGGATTCCGAACGGGAAGCCATCGAGGCGACCGGCAGGGAAATCGAGGCGATTCGGCTGGGATTCGCGCTGAACGCCGTCGAACCCCTGCCGGGGCAGGACGAGGCGATCCAAAAGCTCGTCAAACTCCTCGAAACGCTGCGCGACACGGCCAAAATCGCGGGCGTGCCGGTTTCCATCGAAGTGTTCGGACAGGCCGACGGGGTCGGCTCCGTCGAATACAACCGTCAACTCAGTCAGCGACGGGCCGAGTATTTTCAGAAATTGTTCGCGGCGCAGACCGGCGGGGCCGTCACCTTCCGCGCCATCGGTCTCGGCATCGCGGCGACCGGGGGAGAAACCCCGGCGCAACGCAGCGTTTCATTTCGCGTTTCGGTGGGGGAAGCCGCCCAAGTTCAGCGGTAATTGAGGCAACGTATGATTCAAAAGAAAGTCTGCATGCTCGGGGCCTTCGCGGTCGGCAAAACCAGCCTCGTGGCCCGGTTCGTCAAGAGCATCTTTTCCGAGAAGTACCACACGACGGTCGGCGTCAAGATCGACAAGAAGGTCGTGGCCGGTGAAAACGGCGACATCAACCTGATTCTGTGGGACTTATACGGCGAGGACGATTTCCAGAAAGTCCGCATGTCGTATCTTCGGGGGTCCTCCGGCTACATTCTCGTGGTGGACGGCACCCGCGCCGCCACGCTCGATACGGCCATCGGCCTCAACAGGAATGTCGAGGAAGCCGTCGGGGTGCTGCCCTTCGTGGTGGTCCTCAACAAATCCGACCTCACCCAGGAGTGGGAAATCGACGAGGGGCGGGTTTCACAACTCGCCGCGCAGGGCTGGAGTTTCATTCGGGGCAGCGCCAAAACCGGAGAAGGCGTCGAGGAAGCCTTTCAACTGCTGGTGGAGAAGATCAGTCGTGCGTGACCTTCCGTTACAGTTTTGCGAGTACGTGCTGGAATTGACTTCCGTCCATCGCGCCCCGGCCTATTTCGTCATCGACGACGAGGGCGGAATCGTGATGCAGGGCGGAAATCTCCCCTTTTACGGTTTGCAGGACATCTCCCCGGCTGAATCCACCGCCGACGACCTGCTCTTTCTCACCGGCGTATTTCCCATCGGCGAGGAACCGGTCAGTTTTCCCAAGGTCGAAATGCTGCCGGGCGTTTTCGCCGACATTCATATTTTCAACCGCTCGGACCAGAACTGGGTTCTGCTGCTCGACACGTCGGGCGAGGTCGCGCAATTCCGGTCGGTGCAACAGCACCGGAACGATCTGCGGCTGAAGCTCGAACGCCAGAACCGTGCCGCCAACCGACCCGCCGAGGAGGCGTAACGCCATGGCTGAACCGACATATCTGGCCGACCTGCTCGCCGCGCTGAATTTTCTGGTTCTCGAACGGATTGAAACCGGTCAGTTGCGCGTCATTGGTTTCCCTCCGGAATGGGCGGGACGGGCATTTCCATTTCTCGGCGACCTGGTTTCATACTCACAACTGGCTCAGCACGTCCCGTTTCTTGGGCATTTTCTCCCCGAAGCCGAGGGCTTCTGGCAGCTTGTTCCCTCCGGGGCCGGTCGGCTGACCTCGGGAATCTGGACCGAAACCGATCAGGACGGCGTCGAGCATCCGCTTGAAGCCTTCGCCCTCCGGGTGGCCGGACACAACCTCATGGTCATCCAGTCCGCCCGAACCATGTACAAAGAGAAACAGCAGATCATCCAGACGGGTCGCGAGGCCCGCCTGCGTCAGGAGCGGCCCCCGACACCTCCCGAAGGACTCCCCCGCCCGTGACCCAAACGCCCGCGTCGGCTGCACTTCCGCCCGACCCATTGTTTCAGGCGCTCATCGGATGCGCCTCGGACATGCTTGCGATCATCGCTCCGCCCGGGCGCATCGCCTTTGTAAATCCTTCATTCCGGAACATTACCGGCTCTTCCGAGGTCATCGGCCACGACTTCGCCGAATGGCTCCATCCGGAAGAAACCGCCGAAATCATCTTTAATCTGGAAGCCGTCGGCGAACAGAACGACTTCCCGATTTCCTTTGAACACCGCCTGCGCCACGCCGATGGAAGCTGGCTCTGGCTCGAAACCGTGGCGACCAACGCCTTCAACGATCCCGCCATCGGCGGCCTCGTGCTGAGTTCCCGCCCCATCGGCGAACGCCGCGCCGCCGAGGAAGCGCTGCGGGCGAGCGAGGAGCGCTACCGCGACCTCTACCAGAAAGCCACCGACTGCCTGTTCACCTTCACCGGAGACGGGACCTTCACCTCGGTCAACCGGGCCTGCGCCCGACTGCTCGGCGTCCCGATGGACGACCTCATCGGCGGCAGCATCTTCGAATTTCTCGACGACGACGGACTCTCCAAGGTCATTCGCTGGCTGAGCGGAGAAGCGCCGCCGGACAATGGCCGCCCGATCGTCGAAATCGACATCCTCACCCGTTCCGGACTCCGCATCCCGCTCGAAATCGGATTTCGCCTGCTGGTCGCCAACGGACGCATCGAATCGATCCAGTGCATTGGGCGCGACATCACCCAGCACCGCCGCCTCCTGACACAGCAGGCCGCAGCCCGCGACGCCGCCCTCGAAGCCGCCCGGACCAAGAGCGAATTTCTGGCCAACCTCAGCCACGAACTCCGCACGCCGCTCAACGGCATCATCGGAATGACCGCCCTCCTCGGCGAAACCGCGCTCAATGAAGAGCAGACGCGCTTCCTCACCATCGTTCAGGAATCGTCGGAATCCCTTCTGGCCCTGATTGACGACCTGCTCGACTTTTCGCGCCTCGACACGGGCCGCGTCACGGTCGAATTTTCACCGTTCGACGTCCGCGGACTCATCACCGAGGTCGTCCAGCGTCACGCCCCCCGCATTGCGGCACGGGGAATCACCTTCGCCAACGTGGTCTACGGCGAAGTCCCGCGCCAACTGATCGGCGACGCCGCCCGCATTCGCCAGATTCTCGGCCACCTCATCGGAAATGCCCTCAAATTCACCGAACAGGGGGAAATCATCCTCCGCGTCCGACCGGACGAGGAGGAATGCGGCATGCTGTTCGAAGTTTCCGACACCGGCATCGGGATTCCACCCAATCTCGTTCCGAAACTGTTCATTCCCTTTACCCAGGCCGACGGCTCGACCCGCCGACGCCACGGCGGCATCGGCATCGGCCTCGCCATCTGCAAACAACTGGCCGAACTGATGGGCGGCGGCATGAGCGCCGTCAGCGAACCGGGAAAGGGATCAAGTTTCCGGTTCACGCTTCCCCACGTCGAAATCGGCCAGGACGGCGCGCCGGCCACGCAACTGCCCGTCAACCGCCGCCATTCGGTCCTCCTCAACGCCTTCGGCCCGGAAGACATTTCAATTCTGCGGGAAATCGTCACCGCCTACCTCACCGACACCCGCCAGCACCTGCGCGAACTCGAAAAGACCATCGGCCAGCCCGATCCGGGCCGCCTGCGCTCCATCGGGCACTATCTGAAAGGCAGCAGCGCCAATATCGGAGCCACCCGCCTCGCCGCCCTCAGCAGCCAGCTCGAAATACTGGCCGGAAGCCCCGACCTGACCGGCCTCCCCAGGCTCTTTTTGGAAATCCGCGCCGAATTCGCCTCCGTCACAACCTGGCTCACCGCGGAATTCGACCTCATCCTCCCCGACTGAACAGAGCTCGTTTCGCCGTTATATTTTAATTTTGTCCGTTATATTGACATCCCGAACGGATGCTTGCTAAGGTGCGGCCCGCTCGACGGCCCGTCACCTCAATCGGTTGTCGGTCACTTTCCACCGGAAAACGACGGCTCCGATGAATATCGCACTCTTTGGCGACGGAAAAATGGGCTCGGCAGTACGCGCCAGCGCCGAACGAAACGGCCACCGCATTGTTGCGGCGGTCACGCGCCGGAACTCCGTCTCGGGAAACCCCGGTCTCGCCGACGTCGCGATTGATTTTTCCCACGCTGACGCCCTCGACGCCCACCTCGCCCTCGCGCAGGAATTCCGGCTTCCCCTCGTCATCGGGACGACCGGCTGGAACGACCGCCGCGAGGCCGTCCGCCAGCAAACGCTCGCCGCCGGACTGGGTATCGTCCACGGCCCGAACTTCAGCCTCGGCGTCAACCTGATGTTTCGCCTCGTCGCCCACGCCGCCGAAC
>JAAFHI010000042.1 GCA_013298335.1 Actinomycetota bacterium | reverse complement strand
GACGCCCATCGTCTATCTGCAAAACGTGCCGGGTTTCATGATCGGCGGGAAGGTCGAACGCGAAGGCATCGTCAAGCACGGCTCGAAAATGATCAACGCGGTGGCGAACGCGAGCGTGCCGCAGTTCACCGTGATTGTCGGCGGGTCGTACGGCGCGGGAAACTACGCCATGTGCGGACGCGCCTACGATCCGCGCCTGATGTTCGGGTGGGTCAACAGCCGCGTCGCCGTGATGGGCGGCGAACAGGCGGCGGGCGTTCTGGTTCAGGTTCAACTCGCTGCGATGAAAGCCAAGGGCATTGCGCCGAATCACGAACAACTCGAAGCCATGCGGACGGAAGTCGTAAAAAACTTCGACGAACAGTCTTCGGCCTACTATGCGACGGCCCGTTTGTGGGACGACGGCATCATCGACCCGCGCGACACCCGCCGGGTGCTCGGTCTGGGCCTTTCAATGGCCTACAACTACGATTTCACCAACGAGGAGAGCCCGCGCTACGGCGTTTTCAGAATGTAACGCGATGCCTGGAGCAATTGTGAAACCGGCGGGTGGGAGAATTTCCCTCACCCGCCGTTTTTCATTTTGAAAAAGAGAACCGAAGATTCGTGGTTATCGCCTCCGGTAAGGACTACATTGGAAGTGGATGTATCGTCATCCCTTTCCCCTCGGGAGATGAAGCCATGACCAACGAATCCAAAATACAGATCATTGACGCCGGGACACTTGAATCCGAGGAATTCCAACCCTCCGAGGAAATCCGCCAGGAATTTGAGGAAGCGGCCAGATTTGGCGAAGCGGGAACCCGGAAACTGAATGAAAGGCTGGCGCAACACACCGATTCCTCCCCGGCATTATCGGGCGGCGACGTTGACGCGGCGTGGGAGGCATCCGATGTCGGCGAGGAATCCGTTGGCGGAGAAAATCCGACGCCCGATCAGAATGTCGTCGCGGAAATCGGTGAAGCGGTCGGCTTGTCCTATGACGACGCCGAGCCCCTCAAACCGGAGGATAAGATTGCGGAGCGCGACCTGCACCGATGGGAACTTCACCCGGCTTCCTCGGAAGGATTTACGGGCCGCAGCAAGAATGAGGGTGAATACGAAGAAAAATAACCCCGAACGGGCAGCGGAATTTGAGACGGCAGCCTGACCGTAAGGGAGGGCTGTCTCCCGCCTATTCTCAATTTTGGAGTCCGGGACTGGTTGCGGGCGCGTTCATCTGGCAGACTGGACGCCCCCCAAGCATTTCCGCCCGAATTCCCCCGAACCATGTCCCGTGATTACCTTGAACGGATCCTGAACGCCCGTGTGTACGACGTGGCGCAGGAAACGCCCCTCGATTTCGCCCCCAACCTCTCCGCCCGCCTGAACAACCGGCTGCTCCTCAAACGCGAGGACATGCAGTCCGTGTTTTCCTTCAAGCTGCGCGGGGCCTACAACAAAATGGCCCAACTGCCGCCGGAAATCCGCGCGCTGGGCGTGATTGCGGCATCGGCTGGAAATCACGCGCAGGGCGTCGCGCTTTCCGCGTCGCGATTCAAAACCCGCGCCGTAATCGTCATGCCGACCACCACGCCGGATGTCAAAGTGGAAGCAGTACGGGCTCGCGGAGGCGAAGTCGTACTACACGGCGAGACGTTCGACGACGCCTACGCTTTTGCCCGCCAACTCGAAACCGAACACCATCTGACCTTCATCCATCCCTTCGACGATCCGGACGTCATCGCCGGACAGGGCACAATCGGGATGGAAATCCTCCGCCAGTGCCAGACGCCGATCCATGCCGTGTTCGTCGCCATCGGCGGCGGCGGCCTGATTGCGGGCATCTCGGCCTACATCAAGCGGTTGCGCCCGGAAACCAAAATCATCGGCGTCGAACCTGTTGACGCCGACGCCATGTCGCGTTCGCTGAAAGCCGGACGCCGCGTCCGCCTCGAACAGGTCGGTTTGTTTGCCGACGGCGTGGCCGTCCGGGAAGTCGGCGAGGAAACCTTCCGCATCTGCCGCGAATACGTGGATGAAGTGCTGCTGGTGGATACCGACGCCGTGTGCGCGGCGATCAAGGACGTGTTCGAAGACACGCGCTCGATTCTCGAA
The DNA here is from genome assembly GCA_013298335.1 of Actinomycetota bacterium. GTDB lineage: Bacteria > Acidobacteriota > Blastocatellia > Chloracidobacteriales > Chloracidobacteriaceae > JAAFHI01. Next base: position 9,284 of record JAAFHI010000042.1, on the reverse strand, counting down.
CCCGCCGGGGCGCTGTCGGTCGCGGGGGCGAAAGCCTACGTCGAGCGCGAGGGCATCGCCGACCAGACGCTCGTGGCGGTGGCCTGCGGGGCGAACATGAACTTCGACCGGCTGCGGTTCGTGGCGGAACGCGCCGAACTCGGCGAACGTCGCGAGGCGGTTTTCGCCGTCACGATCCCGGAAGAACGCGGGAGTTTCCGGAAGTTCTGCGAATGCATCGGCACGCGCAATCTGACCGAGTTCAACTACCGAATTGCGGATTCCCGCGAGGCCCACATTTTCGTCGGCCTTCAGGTGGCCGGTCGCGCCGACGTGACCCGCATGGCCGAGGCGTTTCGCGGCGCCGGATTCCACGCGCTCGACCTGACCGACGACGAACTCGCCAAACTTCACCTGCGGCACATGGTCGGCGGACGTTCAACGCTCGCCAGCGACGAATTGCTCTATCGCTTCGAGTTTCCGGAGCGTCCGGGCGCGCTGATGAGATTTCTGAGCTGCATGCGGCCCGAATGGAACATCAGCCTGTTTCACTACCGCAATCACGGCGCGGATTACGGGCGCATCGTCGTCGGCATGCAGGTTCCGCCGGAAGACATGGCGGAATGGCGGGCGTTTCTGAAAACACTCGGCTACCGCCACTGGGACGAAACCCACAATCTTGCCTACCGCATGTTTTTACGCTGACCCCTGCCCGGAAGCCGCAGCCCCCTCTCCTGAAAAGACCGTAAAGCCCTGACTTTCCAACCATTTCAAGGTCTTTCCCGGCACCGCGCGGGAAAGCCTTACAGTTTGACTTTCCCTTTTTCGCGGCTTAGTTTCAGTCGGCTGCCCCTCCTTTCCGCTCGTCAATGCAATCCTTTGGAAATCTTTTCCAGGAACCCTCCCTTGTCCCGGTTCTTTGTCGGATGAAGGGTGTACCGAGAGTTTCGTGGTGAGTTCAAACGGCCATTCAACCTTTTCCGTCAAGACGCTCCTTCCCGCAGAGGAGATCAGGGAAAGGGTTTCCCGGATTTTTGTGTCCGAAGCCATCATCCACGAACAGGTCGCCCGGCTGGGCGATGTGACCGGGGATGACGCGGTCGTGGTGTATCTGGATTCAAACGACGCGGACCGCGCGGCGTACATTTCTTCAAAAGCGTTTCCCGGTCGGGCGCTGTTCCTGATTGTTCCGCCCGACCTTGAACCGACGGCCTGCGCGTGGTGGGAAAAGCGCCTGATCGCCGATTTTGTCACCACCGATCACCTCCGGAGGCTTCCCGCCGCCATTCGCCGACATTTTCCGGCCCCTCCTTCCCCTGAATTCTTCAACCCGATGCTTCAATGGGAAGGCCTCAATCGGGTCGTCAAATCCATCCTCGACGCGGTCAGCCTCGACGCGGTTTTCAAGGTCGCCACCGAGGAAATCGCCAGATTTCTCCAATCGCACCGCGCCGTGATCGTTCAATATCACGCGGACGGCGGATTCTGGCGGCACGAAGCGGAATTCCGGCTCGACCCCGACCTCAGTGAGACCATCGGATTCACCATTCCTGATACCGGCAATCCCTTTGCCGCCGAACTGAAAATGGGAAAGGTGGTCCAGGTTCCCGACACCGCGTCCATTGCCGATGCCATCAATATCGGCGTGGCGGAGCGTTTTCCCGGGGCCTGGCTGCTGGTGCCGATTCCGGTCGGGGAGACGGTCTGGGGAAGTTTGAGCCTGCTCCGAGGAGATGGTGAAAATCCGTGGCGGGAAAAGGAAATTTCAGCGGCGACGACGCTCGCCGACAACCTCGGAATCGCCATCAAGCAGGGACAGCTCTACAATCAACTCCAAAACGACTTCGAGGAACGCAACCACCTCTACCAGGCGCTTCGGGAGAGCGAAAACCGGTTTCGAACCGTCATCGGAAGCTCTCCGCTGCCCTTTTCCATCAAGGACCTCGAAGGCCGGTTTCTCTATATCAACCGGGCCTGTGAAAGAATGATCGGGGTAAGGGAAGAAAACCTGATTGGTCGAAAAATGGAGGACCTGGTCCCTGCCTATCAGGCCAGCCGGAGTCATGAAACCGACCGGCTGGTGACAAAAGTCGGCGAACCGCGCATTTTCGAGGAACGGCGGGACCTGCCGACCGGATCCTTCGAACTCCAGGTGATGAAGTTCCCCCTCGCGGATGAATTCGGCACCGTTCACTCGATCTGCACGATCATCGAAGACATCACTTCCAAAAAGAAACTGATCTCCGATCTGAAGCTGTCGGAAAATCGGTACCGGCTGCTCGCTTCGGCGTTTCCCGATACGCTCATTCGATTTTCCGCGGCGTGGGAGTGCCTGGATTTCATCTCGCCATCCGGGGATTTCTTTCCCGGCATTGCCGAGCGGATTCCGGGGAGCGGAATCTCGGAACTCGGCTTCCCGCCCGACCTGACCGAACGGATACTCGCGACCTGCCGGGAAGCGACCAAAACCAGGGAGGTTTTGAGCTTTGAATATCCGCTGAAAACCCAGGAATCGCTCCGGTGGTTTGAAATCCGCGTGACGTCCAGCCTGAGCGGAGACTCGATTCTGATTATCCGGGACGTTTCCGAGCGGCTTGAATTCATCGAAGCCCTGAAAGCCCGGGAAGATCAGTTGCGGCTCCTGGAAACCGCCATCGACAACGCCGAAGACGTCATCCTCATAACCGATACGGCCCTGAGGAAAAATCCCGGCCAGCACATACTCTATGTCAACCGGACCTTTGAGCGGCTGACCGGCTACACGCGGGAAGAAGTCATCGGAAAAACGCCCCGCATCCTCCAGGGGCCGGGAACATTGCCTGAAACCCGAAAAGTTCTGAGTGACGCCATCGCCAACTGGGAATCGGTCACGGTCGAAGTCCTGAATTACCGCAAGGACGGGACCGAATTCTGGTCCGAACTCTCCATCGTCCCGCTCTGTCAGTCGGATGGCATCCATTCGCACTGGGTCTCGGTCCAGCGCGACATCACCGAACGAAAAAGGACCGAACTGACCCTGCGGCAATCGCAGAAAATGGAAGCCATCGGCCAGCTCACCAGCGGTGTCGCGCATAATTTCAACAATATCCTGATGATCATCAGTGGACACGCCCAGCTTCTGGACCGGAGCCTGGAAGCCGGCACCAAGGAAAAGCGGCAGCTTTCAACCATTCAATCCGCCGTCAATCGCGGTGCCGAACTGGTGCGTCAACTGATGGCATACAGCCGGGTGGGCGAATTGCGGACCGGCATCGTCAATATCGGCGAGAAAATCGAGGAAACCGTCTCCCTCATCGAGAAAGTGCTCCCGACCAATCTCGACATCAGGGTGGAAATACCCGAGGAAGCAGTTTTGGTACTCCTGGATGGCGAAAAATTCAGCCAGTGCGTCCTGAATCTGGCCGTAAATGCCCGCGATGCGATGCCGGAAGGCGGTACCCTTCGGTTTCGGGGTCATGTCCACCGGCAAACGGGCCGGGATTCCGTTCCCTATCCGCTTCCGCCGGGATTCACCGAGCTTGACCTGTTCGTCCTTGAAGTCGCCGACACGGGTATCGGGATGTCTCCGGAGATCAAGGAACGCATCTTCGAACCGTTTTTCACCACCAAGGAAATCGGCAACGGAACCGGCCTCGGCCTCGCCTCGGTTTTCGGTTTCATCACCGAATCGAAGGGAACGATTCACGTCGAGTCGGCGCTTTCGGTCGGGACGACCTTCTGGCTCTATTTTCCGATTACCGATGCCCCGGCCCGGACCATCCCGAAAATCGAGGCCCCCCTCGGGAGCGTTGATTTCTCGGGATTGCGGGTTCTACTGGTTGAAGATGAGCCGCAGACCCGAATTCTGTTTCGGGAAATGCTTCAGAATATCGGATTTCAGGTTGAAATGACCGGCAACGGCGTGGAGGCACTGGAAATCGCGCAGCGATTCGATATCCAGATCGACCTTCTGGTCACTGACTGGATCATGCCGAAAATGGGAGGGAAAGCGTTTCTCGACCTCTTTACCCACCTCCATCCCTCGACGCCCATCGTGGTGGTGACCGGCACACCCAATCTGAACATTGCGAGGGAACGCGCCAAATCCAAAATTCACCTGCTTCCCAAACCGTTCACCAAATCGGAAATGGAAAAGACCATTCAAATGGCCCTGTCGCGCGGCGGACGCACCGCATAGTCATCCGGAGCGGATTTCAGACGGATGCGCCGGCCACCTTCCTCAGTCCTCCGCCTTCGTATCAGCGAAGGTTCGGGTCGCTTCCGCTTTTGAAGGCGAAATCGGTCTTCTTCCCGGCCTTGTGACAGTCCAGACACTTCCCGGTGGTCTGTTTTTCGCGGATTTTCAGATCAATGCCGTCGGCGGAGATGAATTCCCAGTCGCCGCCATCCGGATTGAACCCTTTGGCCCGTTTGATCATGACCAGAACGGTTTTCGGAATTTCATTATCGGCCTCAAGGCGGGTTTCACGGACGATGACCGTCCCGACCGGGAAAATTCCCCTTTCACCGTGTCGTTCGTAGCTTTTGGCCCCCGGCCCGTTCACGAAAACGACCCCGTACGACGGAGCGCTCCGAGTGAGGGAAAACGACCCGCTCGTTTCCGTTCGCGATGGGTCATGAGCGCTCGGCGAGGCGAACGGCGCCCGGTCCGCCGGTGGCGCGGCTTTTTCCTTTTTCGGCCTTCGTTTTTTTTCGCGGCGCACGGCCACGATCCGGACATCTCAGTTGTCAACGCCGTCAAGGGTGAAATTCGGCGATTCCACGACAATCGGTTTTGGATTCATCCGTTTCCAGCCGCGATACTCGCGAAACTCGGCCTTGTCGGCATCGTGCAAAGGATTTTCCTGAGAAAAGGCACGGGCGGAATGCAGAAAATGTCCGGCCATCACTCCGCCAAAGGTAAAGGCCGTAACGACCATAAAGACCAGCCGTTTGATTCGGTTCATGGGAACTCCTCGGTTCTTTTCGGCAAACCGGAGGGATCAAAACCGCCCCCGGATTCACGAGCTGAAAAATGTATGTGGTTGGTCTGGTCAAACGCCGGGCGGAGACTTCGGTTCGCAAAATGTCACCCGGTTCAAACGAAAACACAGCCGGGATGAACCCCGGATCGCGTGGGAAAGTCATTTCCCTTGGACGCCGGCGTGCCATCACGCGGAACATCCCGACGAGATGACGGTTCCGGGTCCCCCGCTCTCACAGGGAGAACTTATGAAATTCGACCATTTTTCCGGGTTCTTTCCCGAAAAACCGCGAATGAAACCTGATCCTTCTCAGGAAATGTCCGGCGAAGGGCGTGCGGTCGGTGGCGTTGTTTCCGTCGTTATTCGCGTCCCCGCGAAGCGGAGATCGCAAGAGGGGTGGTACCGCTAACGGGGATCGAACCCGTACTCTCCGCCTTGAGAGGGCGGCGTGTTAACCGATTACACCATAGCGGCACAAGGAAACGATTGAACGGACACGCATTCTAGGAAAAAATTCACCGATTGCAACCCGGCGGCAACTTTTTCGGCTTTATCCGGCGGGTTTGACGGAAACGGCGGTGACCCGGAGCAGGCTGTTGACGTACCCGCCCGAATCCCGGTCGATGCCGACTGAAAAGGTTCCACGAACCACGTAAGGCACGGTCGGATCGTTGATTTCAGACTTCCCGCTTTCCATCCGAACCAGAACCAGATGCTGGATTTGCGGTGGGAGTCCAAAACAGCAGCCGTTCGGGGATTGGGCCAGCAGAAACTGAAACTGTTTCGGATCGGGATTGTAGAGCGGCATCACGAAGCCGGTGATTTCGACGGTGCGACCGTCAAGCTGCTTGAGCTTTGGGGGCGGGGGCTGGTCCTTCTGGGCGGGAAGATTGGCGTCGAACTGGTAATCGGCGTCCTTGATGTAGTCGAAGCCGAGTTTGACGACGCCCCCCTGATCAACCATTCCGGTCCCCTTCCCGGCGGCGGGAGGCTGTTTCTGAAAGAGGCTGGCCACCAGAATTCCGGCCAGCAGAACGATCATGCCGATGGTGAGTCGTTTTTCGGTAATCAGCGCCATTGGGAGTTCGCGTCCGGACTATTCACCGATTTTTTTGGCGGAGGCGCCGACCATCCGGTACAGGCTTTCAACCTGGCCGTATTTGTTCTTCTGAACGCCGGCCTGGAAGCGTCCGGTCACCGTGACGGGAAAATCGCTCGCGTAATCGAGTTCTTTTCCCGGTGCCAGGGAAACGAAAATCATCTGGTCGATTCCGGGGCCGTCGGCAAAACAGCAGGAAAGGGGAACTTCAATCAGGACAAACCGCTTGAGTTTTCCGTCGCCTGCTCCGAGCGGCACCATAAAACCGTTGACCGTCACCAGTTTTCCGTTGAGTTCGGTCGCCCGGCTCGGAAACTGGGGATTCTGATTCACCACCCTGACCCCGGCCAGTTCCCGGATACGAAGCGACGGTCCGGCGGCGGAAACGGCATTGGAGCGGATTCCGGGGACGCCGACGGCGAAGAAAAAAGACAGAAACACCGCCACCAAGGCAGTAGGGCGGGTGAGCGATACCGATTTCATTCCGAAAAGCATGGGTGAGTGGCCTCGAAAAAAGTCTGGTGACGGAAAATAATACACTGTATCCACCCAGGCCAGCCACTTTCTCCGGCCCTTCGTCCCGCCGGAATCAACCGGGGCCTTCCGAGGCGGTTTCCACACTCGACCAGTCATTCCTCGGGTTTTCCACCCTGAGCAGTTTTGTTTCCGACCATTGTCCTGCTCGATGACTGGGGAAATCAGGTGGACTGGCTCTCGGGCGAAAGCCGGTATTTCGCCGACCCGATTGGTGACGGAGTGAAGATTCGGCTCGTCTACGTTCCCGCAGGGAAATTTCAGATAGGCAGCTTTGCCGCCGAAGGGCTGGGGCCTGAAAAACCACAGCACTCGGTCGAAATCAGGGCATTTTTCCTGAGCGCGTTTCAGGTGCCCCCCGAACAGTGGCAGGTGGTGTCCCAATCGCCGAAAGTGGACATCGAACGCCAAGCCGAACCGGTCCACCGTTTGCCGCGCGAAGCGGAATGGGAATCCGCCTGCCGGGCCGGGATTGGGACGCCGTTTTCCTTCGGTGGCAACATTCTTTCGCGGTACGTCAATTTTGACGGAACCCAACCTTATGGGAATTGTGTTCGAACCGACTTCCCCGAACATCCCGTCCGGGTCGGAAATCTCGGAATTCCGAACGGATTCGGCCTCCACGACATGCCAGGAAGCGACCGGGAATGGCGTCAGGACCAATGGCATCCGACCTCCAGGTTTGCGCCCGCGGACGGCACGGTCCGGGATTGGGGCGGAGAATCCGCAGTGCGGGTCCTCCGCGGCGGAGATTATCGGAGTACCGCCGACCAATGCCGTTCGGCCAGCCGTATCCGGATGCCTGAACTCACCCGGCAGACCGGAATCGATTTCAGGGTGGCGCGCTCGATGTAGTCCGGTTCTTACGCGGCGGGCAGATGTTCCAGAATGATATCGAGCAATTCCCGTAGCCGGACCGGCTTGGTGACAAAGGCATTCATCCCGGCGGCCAGACATTTGTCCCGGTCGCCGCTTTGCGCCAGCGCCGTCAGCGCGATGATCGGAATGGCTGCGGTCGCCGGTTCGGCGCGCAACCGCCGGGTACACTCGAGGCCGTCCATTTTCGGCATCTGGACATCCATCAAAATGATGTTCGGATGGGTTTCCCGCGCCAGCCGGAGGGCCATTTCCCCGTCGGAAGCCACGACGACCTCGAATCCCTTCGAAATCAGGTAATCCGACATGACCAGGACGTTGTCTGCGTTGTCTTCGGCCAAAAGCAGTCTGATTCGTCCGATCTGGTCGAGTTTTCCGATTTCGGTTTTCCGGGTTTCTTCGATTTTGGTTGAAGAAAGCTCATTCCCCATATTTTGAACGAGGGGAAGAATGACGGTAAAGCGACTCCCGACGTTCACATGGCTTTCAACTTCGACGCGGCCGGCGAGCAGACGGGAAAGGCTGTCGACCAGGGACAGTCCCAAACCGGTTCCTCCGAACTGGCGCGAGAGGCGGCTGTCGAGTTGAACGAACGGCTGAAACAGATTCGGAATTTTCTCGGCGGGGATGCCGATACCTTCGTCCCAAACCTGAAAAACCGCTTCCTTCCGATTCGGGGAAAGACTGACCGTCAAACCCACGTTTCGATTTGGCGGGGTAAACTTGACCGCGTTTCCGAGGAGATTCACCAGAATCTGCTTCACCCTCCGTTCATCGGAAACCAGGGTTTTCAGTTCGGGGTCGATCTGGACCGCCAGCTTGATTTTTTTCTTCAGCGCGCCTTCCGAAACGAGTCGGATGACCGACTGGCAGGCATCCCTGACTTTGAACTCGGAAAAAAAGGGTTCGAGCTTTCCGGATTCGGCTTTTGAGAGATCCAGGATGTCATTGATGAGCGTGAGCAGGTGCAACCCGCTTTCTTCAATGGTGGAGATGGCCCGCAACTGGCGTTCATTCGCCGGTCCGTAAATGCCCTCGCGAATGGATTCCGACAATCCGAGAATGGCGTTGAGGGGCGTTCTCAACTCGTGGCTGACGCTGGCGATGAATTCATCCTTGAGACGGGAAATCCGCATCAGGGCGAGATTGGTCCGGTTCATCTCGGCGGACTGGCGCAGCAACAACTCCTGAGCCCGCTTCTGGTCGGTGATGTCGGTCAGGATACCGAGTCCGCCGGTCAGTTTTTTGCCGTCCGCCTTCAACTGCGTCAGTGAAAGCTGCGCCGGGAAGGAGGTGCCGTCCTTCCGGATACAGGTCCATTCCAAATCGGCCATCCGACCAGTTTCAAGAATCGTCCGAAACACGCTGAAATCGGGCGAAACGGGGGTACCGCTCATCTCGCTCAGGGTGACGGCCCGTTTTTCCACTTCATCCAGATCGTGAAAAACCAGCGGCGTATGAATATCCACCAGGTCTTCCGCCGAATACCCGAGGATGCGTTCGGCGGCCCGGTTGAACAGTCGGATGATCCCCTGGTCATCGGTGGTTATAATTCCGTGACTGGAACTGTCGAAGATGGTCTGCTGAAATCCGGTGAGGGCCTTCAGTTCCCGGTTGGCGGTTTCGAGTTCAAAGGTACGCGCGGTGACCCGCCGTTCGAGATCTTCGTTGAGGCGCTGCAAATCCGATGAAATCCGGCGGCGCTCCAGTTCCACCTCGGCCTGCGCGGCAAAAATCCCGACCGTGGCCCGCGCGCGGGAATCGAACTCCATCCGGTTTGAATTGGAGACGCCCAGAATACCGACCAACTGCCCGTCGTAGTCGAGGAGCTG
>JAAFHI010000916.1 GCA_013298335.1 Actinomycetota bacterium | reverse complement strand
GATCAAATCCATCGCGGAAAGCCTCGACCGGCTGCTTTCCGTCGAACATCCGCCCGACGACTGGCGCGAGGACATGCACCGCGGCCTCGACATCATCGCCGGACGCTCCGACGGCCTCGCGCGCTTCATGGCGAGCTATGCGCGGCTCGCGCGCCTGCCCGACCCCAACCGGCGTCCGATTGAACTCAAAACCTTTATCGAACGGGTTGCGCGCCTCGAAACGCGCCTGAATGTGGAGATTTCGCCGGGCCGCGACCTCGTCATCGACATTGATCCCGACCAGATCGAACAGGCCCTCATCAACCTGCTTCGCAACGCCGCCGAAGCCTCGCTCGAAACGGGCGGGGGCGTCCGCATCGAATGGGAAACGATGGCGGACCGGGTGGAAATCCGCGTACTGGATTCAGGCCACGGCATCGCCAATCCGTCGAATCTGTTTGTGCCGTTCTTCACGACCAAGCCGAGCGGCAGCGGCATCGGCCTGATTCTGAGCCGCCAGATCATCGAGGCCCACAACGGACGCCTCACCCTCGACAATCGCCCCGAAGGCGGCTGCGCGGCGAAAATCGTTTTACCCGTTCATGATCACCTGAATGAACGGGGTATGGAACCCCGACCGTAAGGGAGGGCGTTTCCCTCCCTTACGGTCGGGGTTCCATACCGGCGGTTCACTTTTGTCGTTTCGGTCGCCGCTTATGGCGTTCAGAGGGTTACTAACGCGGTTTACCGGTTCACAAACGGCGTTTACGTCTTTCCTCATGACGTTTACGGGTTCACTAACGGCGTTTAGGTGTTCACTAAAGCTGTTTACCTCTTTACTCATGCCGTTTATGAAGCACATGTGCCATTTTTTCAGGTAAAAACCGCGCGGACCAAATCGATCACCTGAAGATTGAGACAACCTGTCCTGGCGTCGCGGAGCCGACGCCCTGATTGTAGCCGTGTCGTTTTCGGCGGGCGGACGTTCTTTTTGTTGGCCCGTTTTCGCCGGAACTTCACCGAACCTTTACATTTTTCATCCGCTTCTCCATAAAACCTTCACGCTTGCCGGTTATCTTTCGAATCGTTCAGACGACGCTATCCCGTCGCCTCGACCGAAAATCACGGAATTCGCAAGGAGCTGAGAACGAGATGAAGACTTTGACATTCGGAGCACTCGCACTGGCGGTCGGAAGCGCCGCTTTCGCCATCCACGGTACGTCCATCGCCAAGGCGGCGAATCATTCGGCAACCGGTCATTTTGCGGCGCAACAGGGTCCGGGCGGCGGTTACGGCCCGCGGGGTGACGGCCAGGGACGTCCCGACGGTCCTCCCCCCGGTGAACGGCGTCATGGCGGTCACGGTGGACCGGGCGGTCACGGCGGCCCCGGACGGATGTTCGAACGGCTCAATCTGACCGACGATCAGAAGTCCGCGATCAAGGCGCTGCACGAAAAGGCCATGACCGATTCGAAGCCCTACTTCGATCAACTGCATTCCATCCATCAACAGATTCATCAACTGGTCGAAAGCGGTCAGTTCAACGAGGACGCGATTCGCGCGCTCGCCGCCAGGCAGGCTGCCGCGGAAACCGAATTGACCGTCATCCGCATTCGTACCGAGATGGCCGTTTCCAATGTTCTGACGCCGGAACAGAAAGCCAAAATGGGCGAAATGCACAAGCGCCGGATGGGACCGCCTCCCCCGCCGCCGGGTGACCAGAAGTAGTCTCAAGTTTCGAAGTGTCGCGGACGGACGAGCATGACGGGCTGCCAGCTTCAGTCGTCCGCTTCACTTCGAATACGTCGGATATCCCTTCCGGACATTTTCATTCAGCGGCCCCTCCGGGCGTTCGAGGAATGAAAATGTCCGTTTTTCGAATGTTCAGGCCGTATGGAAGACCTCGCTCCGCAATCGCCGCAGAAAATCCTGGTCATCGACGACGACGTGAAACTGTGTCGTCTGGTGGCGGATTATCTGAAATTGCGCGGATATGACGTGGAAACCGTCCATAACGGCAAGGACGGACTCAGGCGCGTTACCGAAAGCGAATTTCACGCCGTCATTCTCGACGTGATGATGCCGGGAATAGACGGTTTCGCGACCCTTCAGGAAATCCGGCGGGTTTCCAATGTTCCGATTCTGATGCTGACCGCACTCGGCGACGAGTCGGACCGGATCGTCGGCCTCGAAATGGGCGCCGACGATTATCTTCCGAAGAATTTCTCGACCCGCGAACTGCTCGCGCGCCTGCGGGCGGTCACCCGCCGGGCCGCCTTCGTGGCGAGTCTGCCGCCGCCGACACCCGATCCGGAAATCCGGGTCAACGACATCAGCGTCAACCCGGCCTCCCGGACGGCGAGTATCGAAGGCCGCCCGTTGACGCTGACCCCTCTCGAATTCGATCTGCTGGCCTGTCTCGCGAAATTCCCC
>JAAFHI010000289.1 GCA_013298335.1 Actinomycetota bacterium | reverse complement strand
CTCGCACGACTACACCCGGATCATGGGAGTCACCCCGACCTCGCTGGCCGAGCGCCTGCGCCGCATCACGCATGGGGCGATCCATTCCTGAAGGCGATGACCGTTTTCTACAAGACCGGAGCAGGAATTCTCCCTATTGTCGGAAAAGAAATTTTTCATCGACGGAAGGAACCACCATGCGCTTCGTCTTCGGTTTGTTGCTCTCAACCCTGTTTTTGATGACTTCGTTTCCGGCCTTCGCCCAGAAGCCCGAAACCCCGAACCCCGAGGTGATGAACAAACTCGCGTTTCTGGTCGGAAACTGGCAAGGGGAAGGCTCGATAATGATGGGTCCGGGGCAGAAACGGACGTTTACCGGGACGGAAACCGTTTCGATGAAACTCGACGGAACGATTCTCGTCATCGAAGGGTTTCACAAGTCACCCGCGACCGCCGACGGGCCGGAACGGGTGATTCACAACGCCTTGGCGGTTGTTTCATTCGACAGGGCGAGCGGAAAATACAAATTCCAAAGCTATCTTTCGGATGGCCGGGCGACCGGAGCCGAAGCCAGCGTGCCGGAGAAAGACACGTTCGTCTGGTCGATGACGGATGCCCGCGGCGGAACGTCGCGGTTTACCATCAAGCTCGACGAAAAGGGCGACTGGGTCGAAATCGGTGAATACTCGATGGACGGCAAGGCCTGGCGAGGGTTTTTCGAAATGCGGATGAAGAAGGTGAAGTAGTTCTTCGGTAAACAAAACTGAGCTGAAATGGAAAGGGTGGGTGATTCCCACCCTTTTATCGTTATTGAGGCTTCGCCGCTTCCTTTTTCACGATGCCGAGCAGGGTCATCGCTTCCGGTTTGAGCAGGTCGGTGACGGATTTCCAGTCGATGACGAGATCGGTCGTGCTGGTCAGGCTGGTTGAAATTTCACCACTGTTCCAGTGAAACCGCAGACCGGAACCCGTGACCGAGAAGTTGTCGGTCAACTGGAAGCGGTCGCCGTCGAAGGTATACCCGGATTCGGAAAACCCCTTACCCGGCTTGATGCGTTTCAGGGTACGGAACTTCTGTTCGGCGAGCGGCAGGAGTTTGGCTTCGTATCCGTCCACGAACAGGTCGGAGAGTTTGAGCGAGGCGCCGTCTTCCAGGCGAAAGTTGGCGAAGGCGATGACTTCGGTCGTGCTTGATCCGCCGGAAAAGCGCCGTTCCGTAAAGGAGAGCGCCAGTACCTTGCCGTCGTTGCGGACGACCGCGAAGGTTTTATCGAGGGTCCACTTGATGCGGTATTCGGTATCCCTGGCGCGAACCTGTTCGTATTCGTTCAGGAAATCGTAGGCCAGGGTTTCAAGGGTCTGGGACGGCTTGTCGCTTCCGCCGCTCGAAAGCATGACCCGGTTGATGACCGAATTGATGGCATCGCGCGCGGCCTCGTTGGTGCCCGAAGCGAGCGTTGGGACCTTGATGTTGACCGTCGCGCAGGCGGCGTTGACTTCGTTGCAGTCCGCCGCCTGCTGGGAAATGGTCTGGACCTCGAACATCTTGTCGGCGGCGGGCGAGGTTTTTCGCTGGGTGGATTTTCCGCGTTTTTGGGCGAAGGCGTTGGTCTCGTGGAGGCTTCCGGCAAGGGTCAGGGCCAGGCAGAAACCGGCGATTCGTCGGGCGGTCGTGTTCATCGTTCCTCTCTCCGCGGTTTTGAAATTTTTCGAATGTGTGGGCGGGGTGCCTACCAGCCCTGGCGCGCGCGAAGGCTCGTGACGTGCGCGACGTGGTGCGCGCCGTGCCAGGCATAGAGCGCGGCGGCGATGTCGAGCGGAATCGGGCCGTGGTCGGGATGATCGAAAGCCCGCTTGAAGTCGGCTTCCGTCAGACTTTTCAACAGTCCGACCCAGCGTTCGTGAAGGGCGTCGAGCAGGTTCAGCGAGGGTTCGACGGAACCGCCCGAATCGGCCAGGTCCGCCCAGGCCTTCTCGTCGTAGGGCTTGATGCGCGGCGTGTCTTCGGTCAGGGCGAGCTTGAACCGGATGAAACTGTTCATGTGACTGTCGGCGGTGTGATGAACCACCTGCCGGACCGTCCAGCCGCCCTCGCGATAGGGCGTGTCGAGCTGTGCGTCGGAGAGCCCCGCCACGGCGGCCCGGAGATTGGCCGGCGTCTCCGCGATGGTGGCAATCCATCCCGCCCGTTTATCGGCGTCGATGGCGGTGGGAACTTCGAATTTACCTACGGGATAACGGTCGTCGGACATTGGAACCTCTTTGGGGGAATGGGGATTGGGTTCTGGGTTCTGGGGGTTGGGTTCTGGGGCTTATGACTCGGTTTTACAGTTTTTAGAAAATGACTCGGATATCAATCACCCAAAACCCAATCCCCATCACCCAAAACCCGTTTCAAAAGATTTCTCCGAGTCCAAAGGACATCAGATTGGCCAGAACGATAACTGCAAAGTCACGGATCGCCAACGCGCCACGCTCGTCGCGGTGTCCGAAGGCCGCCGCGAAAAGGGCGCATTCGGCGAGCGGCGCGAAGGTTTCGGCCACGAGCAGATACCAGCCGCGTCCGAAGCGGTCGAGCAGGAGCGGGAGCACCAGTACCACGATCGGGTAGGTACAGGCCGTCAGCCAGAAGCCCGCGAACAGTCTCCGCCGCCACGGATGGCGCGCCGACAGGCCGACGAGCAGCACCGGCGTTTCGATGAGGATCGTCAGCAGGTAGCCCAGCGGGAAAAAACGCAGCAGTTCGGCGGGCGTCATGGCAGCGCGGCGGTTTCGGTTCAAAGTTGGTAGCCAGCAGCCAGTAGCCAGAAAAACAGAATGAAAAATGAAACGACTACGACTCAGTGATTGCCCACTGGTTCTCACTGCTGACTGCTGACTGCTGACTGCTGGCTACTGGCTACTGGCTACTTGGCACGGAGATTCGCTTTCTTTCGCGTCCCTTTCACCCTTGTCAAGCACCCTGACGGAATTTCCATGTCGAGAGTGTTTATTGCGGGTGCGGAAGACCGGGCTTCCATTCCGCCGGATGACCCTGTATTTCTTCCGGAATCGAAAATCCCATTCGAAAATTCCAACGCACCGGAGTCGTGATGAGACGAACGCGAACTGTTCCGACCCGTCTGGCACGGACAATTGCCTTGCTGCTGGCCGTGGCGGTTGTGGTCCTGCCGATGTTTGCCCCGCCGGTTCTGGCCGACAAAAAACCGCCGGTCCCGACCTATGCGCCATACGGTCGCAAGCTCAACAAGAAAGAGGAAGCGTGGGTACGCAAAACGCTGGCCTCGCTCACCCTCGATGAAAAGATCGGGCAGATGATGACGGTCTCCGGCAACGCGACCTACTTCAGCCGCGACACCGAGCAGTATCGCAACCTCGAACGCCACATCACGCAGTACAAGGTCGGCGGCATCATCTGGTTTCGCAGTGATGTCTGGGCGACGGCGATTCTGAACAACCGACTTCAGGAAATGTCGAAAGTCCCGCTGTTCGTGGCCGCCGACCTCGAAATGGGCATGGGCATGCGGTTCAACGATTCGATCTGGTGGCCGCCGAACATGGCCGTCGGCGCGACCGGGGATGAATCCTTCGCGCGGATGCAGGGCGAAATGACGGCGCGGCAGGCGCGG
The DNA here is from genome assembly GCA_013298335.1 of Actinomycetota bacterium. Taxonomy (GTDB): domain Bacteria; phylum Acidobacteriota; class Blastocatellia; order Chloracidobacteriales; family Chloracidobacteriaceae; genus JAAFHI01. The sequence goes on along the minus strand of JAAFHI010000289.1, from coordinate 1,889 downwards.
GCGGTCGGCGTCAACTGGCTCTACGCCCCGGACGCCGACGTTAACAACAATCCCGACAACCCGGTCATCAATGTGCGGTCGTTCGGCGAGGACCCGGAAGCGGTCGCGCGCCTGTCGAGCGCGTTCATGGAAGGCGTGCAGAACGCGGGCGCGCTCGCCTGCGCCAAGCATTTTCCCGGCCACGGCGACACGGCGACCGATTCGCACATCGGTCTGCCGGTCGTGGACGTGCCGAAACAGCGCCTTGAAACGCTTGAACTGGTGCCGTTCCGGGCGCTCGTTTCCAAGGGCATCGGGTCGGTCATGTCGGCGCACATCTCGCTGCCGCAGGTTGAACCCGAACTGGCCGCGCCGGTCCGAAAGCCCGGAGCGAATGAACGCGCCGCCGATTTCGCGTCGCTGACCGAAAGCAACGCGCCGCGCGTGACCCTGCCCGCGACGCTTTCGAACACGATCCTGACCGGCATTCTCCGCCGTGAACTGGGCTTTACCGGGCTCACCGTGACCGACTCGATGCAGATGGCGGGCGTTTCGGCGCGCTACACGCCGGGCGAGGCCGCCGTCCGCGCCATCAAGGCGGGAATTGACGTGGTGCTGATGTCGCCCGACGTCCCCGCCGCCATCGCCGAAGTGAAAAAAGCCGTCGAATCCGGCGAGATTTCAAAGGGGCAGATCGACGCCTCGGTCGAACGCATCCTGCGGGCGAAGGCCGCGCTGGGACTGAACGAACGCCGGACCGTCGATGTGAATCAGGTGGACGCGGTGGTGAACGTCGATAGCGTCATCACCGCCGCCCAGACCATCGCCGACCGTTCGGTGACGCTGCTGCGCGACAAAAACGACACGCTCGGAAAGCTGCGCACCGCCGGAACGCCCGCGCGGGTGCTGGTCGTGGCCTACAACGGCGACCCGGTGGCCGGACCGGATGACTTCATCGGAGGACGTGAAGCGGGTGGTCGCGATGGTCGAAAACGGCAAGTACGACGCGGTCATCCTCGCGCTTTCGATTCGGGCCCGCAGCGGCAAGGGCAGCGTCGCGATTCCAAAAACGGGGAAAACCCTGGTGGAAGAAATTACTGGAAAAACTCCGAGTGTGGTTGTCGTTTCCTGCGGTAATCCGTATCTTTTGTCGGAGATACCGGACATTCCCTGTTACCTGACCGTCTACAGTTCTCAAGTGCCGAGCCAGCGCGCCGCCGCGCGAGCCGTGCTCGGCGAAATCGAAATCGGTGGAAAGCTCCCGGTTTCGTTGCCCGGTCTGTATTCGCGAGGAGAAGGCATCACGCTGAAAAAGAAATGAAGCGGAGCGATTTTCTCAAATTGTTGACGCTCGGTGCGTGCGGACTGGCGCTGGATTCGACCGGTGTCTCCGCCCGGGTCTTCGACGACGCGGGAAACACCGAACTTGAGCGTGAAATCCCCTCGGTCATCCGCGAGTTCCGCGGGGTCTGGGTCGCCACGGTCGAAAACATCGACTGGCCGACCTCGCGCGGGCTGTCCATCGAGCAGCAGCAGGCCGAACTCCTCGCCGTCTTCGATCTCGCGCAATCGCTCAGTTTCAACGCGGTCATCTTTCAGGTTCGGCCCTCGTGCGATGCCGTCTATCCGAGCCCGTATGAACCGTGGTCGGAATACCTGACCGGGAAGATGGGCGTGTCGCCCGGTTACGATCCGCTTGAATTTGCCGTTGCTGAAGCCCATCGCCGGGGCATGGAACTGCATGCCTGGTTCAACCCGTTCCGCGCGCTGCATCCGAGTCGGCGCGGCGCGGTGTCGCCGAATCACATCACGGTGACGCGGCCCGATCTGGCCAAACCCTATGGCCGCTACGCCTGGCTCGACCCCGGACACCCGGAAGCCCGCGCGCATTCGCTCAAGGTGATTCTCGA
>JAAFHI010001031.1 GCA_013298335.1 Actinomycetota bacterium | reverse complement strand
CGCCCGTGAGCCATTGAGTCATCTGGGTCATGAGAACTCCGACAATCATCAGGAAGACTTCGTGACGATAGACATGCCAGAAGCGCATGGTTTTGAACAGAATCAGACAACAAAACGCCAGATAGACCAGGCCGCCGCCAGCCCCGACAGCGATGAACAGGTTTCCGAGATCGAATTCCGCGCCACCAACTTTGTCGTTGTCGGAAAATCGTCCCTCGGCGATGGTTCCCGCCGCAAGTCCGCGACCCAGAGGATGTGTGAAACCGTAGACGATACTTCCCGTCATGAGAGAAACGTGTCCAGCGCCGGATGTTCGTTTCGTAAACTGCGAATCGAAAATTTCCGTCTGGTGATTGATGTATTGGCCCACGGATGATTTGAGTGGTGATTGTTTGGCCTGCTGCAATCCGTAGAAAAGACCAAAAACGCCGACAATCGCCGCCACGACCAATCGCGGTACCCAACTACGAGGCGATTTTGATTGAATCGCGACCACGACGATGCAGGCCGAAACGGTATTGAGCAGAATTCCCCGCCCGCTCGATAAGACAAGCGTCAAAAACAGAGGTACGAAAAGAATAAGGTAGGGTCGTTTGCCAGCGACGAAGCGTGCCCAGCAAAGGATGGCACCAATCGAGACAAAAGAGACGTATTCCGCAAATCCATTGAACGTCGAGAAAACTCGCGAAGCGGTTGTACTGATCACTTGGTTATATTTGGTGATCTCCATCCAGATGCGGTCGACATTGAAGAAGCCGAAGAACGTCTGAAACATTCCGTAGACGGCGACAATGACGGCAAGAAATATAACCCATCCCAAAAGCATCATAATGATTTTGGGAGTGGCGACGTTCAATGAATAGAAAAACCAGAAGAGCGGGATCATGTAGAAGATCGCTCCGGCCAGGTTTCCCACAATACCGGCGCTTCCCAGCGGGTTGATGATGCCGAATACCATGAAAACCAGCAAAACGCCTATCAGTCGGACAGGCAACGTCCGCAGAAGGAATCGTTGCGTGAGAATGAGACGCGCCATGTACGCCGTGGCAACCAGTGCCGTCACGAGCGTCAATGGGTCGCTTTCGCGAAATCCCAGAATGGGAATCAGCAAGCGGCGCGATACCCCAAAGAAAACAAGATACAGAAGCACCACGACAACGCCTGCTCCCGGCATAGCGTTCGTCGTGAAAATCATGAGTCCGAGGATGGACGCGAACAGAACGAGGCGGGGCAACAGGCCGCTGCCGGTGTCCATGTAGTCCGCGCTGCTGCCCGACAGAGCGAAGGCGCCGATCAGAAGCAACACGATCGTCGCCAGCGACCAGAGCCGTCCCAATAGTGTCGGACGTCGTTCGGGCACCGACACGTCATCCGCGCCCGCGACCGGATCCACGGCAAAGAGGGACGAACACCCGGCGTGAAGTCTTTCGCGCCATGTCATCGCGGACACCGGCCTTTCCGCTCGCTCCGCACGAAACGATGGCGCATCAGACGGCCGCCTTTTCTTTTTGCGTTTCGCCTTTCAGCGAACCCAGAAAACGATCGATGAGAATCGGCCAGTCGAATCGGGTTTCATACAGCGAAAGCGCGCCCGCCGACAGACGCGAACGCAACTCGCCGTCGGCCACGACGGACTCCAGGGCGTCGACGAACGCGCGGGGATCGCTCACGGGCGTGATCTGCAACGCGTCGCCGTGGACGCTCGTCAGAATCGGTTCCGTGGCCGGCCCCGACGTCGTGATCGTCGGAATTCCATGCTGCAGGCCGGTCATCAACGACGTGCGCCGGGTCGACGCGCCGTCGATGAACGGCGCGACATACGCGTCCATCGCCGCGAATCGCCGAGAAACCTCCTCGTCGGCCAACGGACCCTCCGCCGCCACGGGCTCGTGACGGACGCACGAGCGCACCAGATCACCGTCCGGACCGATGTAAAGCAGCCGGATGTTCGGACGTCCCTTCGCGCAGACCGCCTCGACGCTCTCGCAGGCGAACGGCAACATGCGCGAAATGTGCGCGTTGCCGAACAGACCGATCACGAACGTCTCCGACTCGATCCCCAGCCGCGCCCGCGCTTCGTCCCGACCGATCCGCGGACGCGGCATGTTCGAGGCGACCGGGCAGTGGACGAACGATTTGTG
>JAAFHI010000077.1 GCA_013298335.1 Actinomycetota bacterium | reverse complement strand
AGGCGGGCGTCGCCGACGGCACGGTCTATCTCTACTTCAAGAACAAGGACGATCTCCTGCTCTCGATCATCACCGAGATGCTGGACATGTTCATCACCCGCGTCCGCGAGGAAATCGCGCCGCTGCCGACACCGGACGCCCGTCTGCGCCGCATCGCCGAACTCCATCTGGAAATGCTCGGCAGCGACCGCGACCTGGCAGTCGTCTTCGAAGTCGAAATCCGCCACTCGACGAAGTTCATGGAAGAGTTTTCGACCAAGAAACTGAGCGAGTACCTCCGTCTGATTCGCGAAACCATCGAGGAAGGCAAGCGCACCGGCCATTTTCGCCCGGAAATCAACGCGCAGATCGCCACCAAGGTGTTTTTCGGCGCGCTCGACGAGATGGCGACCGACTGGATTCTGAGTCACAAGGGCAACCGGCTGGCCGATTCAGCCGGCCCGGTCGTGGATTTACTTTTCAACGGCTTCGTCACGACCAGGCCAGTCGGAGAAACATCGACGTAACCGTTTGAAAGAGAGTTACTTCCGATGCTTCTTCACTCTCAATTCTCAACTCTCAATTCTCAACTCACTTAAGAGGTCGCCGTGTCCCCCACCTCCCTCCCAAAAACGCTCAACGAAGCCTTCGCCCAGGCGATTCGCCGTCATCAGAAAGACGATGCGTTTGCCTACAAGCGCGATGGCGAATGGGTGAAGGTCTCGCACGCCGAGTTCACTGAGCGGATTGGACGGGCGCGGGCCGGATTCGTGGAACTGGGCATCAAGCGGGGCGACCGGGTCGGATTGCTGGCCGAAAACCGGCTCGAATGGGCGGTCACCGACGTGGCGCTGCTGAGTTGCGGCGCGGTGGACGTGCCGATTTACGCGACGTCGACGGGGCCGCAGGTGGCCTTCATCATCAATGACGCGGGTGCGGAAACGCTGGTCCTGTCGAACTCGAAGCAGTTCAAAAAGGTGCTCGAAGTCATCGAGCAGATGCCGAACCTGAAAACCGTCGTGACCTTCGACGCGGTGGACGCCTCGGTGGCCCCGGCGCGCGTCCGGGTGATTTCCTTCGATGAACTGGGCGCCACCGGAACGGTCAACCGCGACGCCTTCCTCGATGAAATGGTCAAGGCCGCGTCGCCCGACGATCTGGCGACGATGATCTACACCTCGGGGACGACCGGCGACCCGAAGGGCGTGATGCTCACGCACGAAAATCTGACCTTCAACCTCAACGCCAACATTGAACGGCTGCCGATTTCGACGGACGACATCGCGCTGTCGTATCTGCCGCTCTCGCACGTCTACGAACGAACCGTGATGAATGTGTTCTTCTTCGGCGGTGTCTCGATCTACTTCGCGGAGAGCGTGGACGCCATCGCGAAGAACCTGATGGAGGTCAAGCCGACGGTCATGACGAGCGTCCCGCGCATTTTCGAGAAAATTCTCGCGAAAATCGACGAGGAAGCCGAAAAGGCGGGCGGGTTGCGCTTCTATCTTTATAAATGGGCGATGGGCGTGGGCCGCGAGTACGCGCGGACCAAATCCCGCACCGGTTCGGCGCCGCCGCTGCTCGCGTTGCAGTTCGATCTGGCGACCTCGATTGTGCTCGCGAAGGTGAAAAACAAGATTGCGCCCCGCATCCGGTTCTTCTCGTCGGGCGGCGCGGCGCTCGCCGAGGACGTGGCGTTTGCCTTCGCGGCGATGGGGCTGCTGATTCTTCAGGGCTACGGTCTGACCGAAACCTCGCCGGTCATCACGTCGAACACGCCCGACAACAACCGCTACGGCACGGTCGGCACGGCGCTCAAGGGCGTCGAAATCAGGATTGCCGAGGACGGCGAAATCCTCACGCGCGGGCCGCACGTCATGCGCGGCTACTACAATCTGCCGGAAAAGACGGCGGAAGTGCTCAAGGACGGCTGGTTTTCGACCGGGGACATCGGCGAACTCGACAGTGACGGATTTCTGCGGATTACCGACCGCAAAAAGGATTTGTTCAAGACCTCGGGCGGGAAGTACATCGCGCCGCAACCGATTGAAAACACGCTGGTTGGCTCGCCGCACATCACGCAGGCGATCGTTGTCGGCAACAGCCGGAAATTCGCCGCCGCGCTCATCGTGCCGCGCGAGGAGAGCGTGAAGAAGTTCGCGAAGGAAACGGGCTTGGCGGGTGAATACGCTGACCTGCTGAAAAATCCGAAAGTGGTCGAGTTCATCCAGAAGGAAGTGAACCGGCTGACGCCGCATCTCGCGCAGTGGGAGCAGATTAAAAAGGTCGGGCTGCTCGTGCATGAACTCACCATCGAGACGGGTGAGCTGACGCCGACGCTCAAGGTGAAGCGGCGGGTGGTGGACGAGAAGTACAAATCGGTCATCGACGCGATTTACAGCGACAAATCGACCGCGGCGGCGGGATAGAAAAAGGATTTCGAGATGAAGTTACAGATCGTGGTTCACAAAGCTGAAGAAGGTGGGTATTGGGCGGAAGTTCCGGCGCTCCCCGGCTGTGCCACGCAGGGCGAGACGTTCGAGGAACTCCTGAAGAATCTGTATGAGGCGGTTGAAGGATGCAGGTCGGCTGATCTGTGAAACCGAAGGTAAGTAGGTGAAAACAATGGCAGTTCCGGCAACCGCACTGACATTGGAACAGTTTTTGAGCATCGCGGATCGCAAGCCGTACTGTGAGTTGGTGGATGGAAGGGCAATTCCGAAAAGCGTGTCACCGAAATACTTTCACTCGGCGTTGCAGGTCGCGATTCTGGAATTGTTGAAGCCGTGGGCCAAAAATCGCGGGCGGGTGCTGCCGGAATTCAGCGTGGTTTTGAAGCGTGGCGGTCGTGACTGGGTGCCGATTCCCGATGTGGCGTTCATCTCGTACGACCGGTTGCCGCGCGAATGGAAACGAAACGAGGCGTGTCCCGTGCCGCCGGACCTCGCGATTGAAATCGTGTCGCCCGACCAGACGATGAAAACGCTCGAATCGAAGGCCGGCGATTATCTGGCGGCGGGGGTTGATCGGGTGTGGGTGGTGGAACCGGAGGAACGATTCGTCGCCGTGTTCGCGCCCGACACCGAAAAGCGGGTTCTGACGGGGACCGAAACACTGGCGGACGACCGATTTCCCGATGTGAAGCTGACCCCGAAGCGAATTTTTCAAAAGGCCGAACTTTAAGCCGCAGCCTGACGCGGCGGGATTCAAAAAAAGGAAGACTTTCTTTATGGCTCGGAAAATGGAAAAGGCCGCCGTTCTCGGCGCGGGCGTGATGGGCGCGCAGATTGCGGCGCACCTGGCGAACGCCGGTATCCCCGTGACGCTGCTCGATATCGTGCCGCCGAATCTCTCGGAGGCGGAAGCCGCCGACCCGCGTGCGCGGACGCGCTTCGCCGCCGGAGCGCTCGAGAAGATGTACAAGATGAAGCCCGCGCCCTTTTTCACGAAGGAGATCGGGTCGCGCATCCGGGTGGGAAATTTCGAGGATCACCTCGAATGGCTCAAGGACGCCGACTGGATCATCGAGGCGGTTTCCGAAAATCTCGCCATCAAGCACGCGCTCTACGAAAAGATCGAGCCGTTCCGCAAGCCGGGAAGTCTCATTACGTCAAATACTTCGGGGATTCCGATTGCCTCGCTGTCGGAGGGCCGGTCGGAGGATTTCCGCCGCAACTTCCTCGGCACGCACTTCTTCAATCCGCCGCGGTACATGTATCTGGTGGAAATCATCCGCACGCCGGACACCGACCCCGAAGCCGCCTGCTTCGCGTCGAAGCTGTGCGACGAACTGCTCGGCAAGGGCATCGTCTACGCCAACGACAGCCCCAACTTCATCGCCAACCGCATCGGCATCTACGGCTTCATGCGGACGCTTCAGGTGATGACCGAAGGCGGGTTCTCGATTACGGAAGTGGACAAGATGACCGGTCCGGCCATCGGTCGCCCGAACAGCGCGACCTTCCGGACGGGCGATCTGTCGGGACTCGACACGACGGTCGCGGTCGCCGGAACGGTCTACAACACCGTGCCCGACGACGAGTGCCGCTCGGCGTTCGTGCCGCCGGATTTCATCCGGAAAATGGTTGAAAACAAATGGGTTGGTGACAAGTCGGGACAGGGCTTCTACAAGAAGGTCAAGGGCGAGAAGGGGACGGAAATCCACGAACTCGACCCGGCGACGATGGAATACCGCCCGCAGCCGAAGGTGAACTTTCAGTCGCTCACCAATGCCAAGAACATCGCCGACACCCGCGAGCGCGTGAAAACGCTCGTTTACGGCAAGGATCGCGTCGGCGAATTCCTCTGGGCGGTTCTGAGCGACGCGCTCATTTACACCGCCAACCGGATTCCCGAGATCACCGACGACATCGTGCAGGTCGATAACGCGATGAAGTGGGGCTACAACTGGGAACTCGGCCCGTTCGAGACGTGGGATGCCATCGGCGTCGAGAAATCGGTCGCCCGGATGGAAGCCGAAGGGAAGACGATTCCCGCGCTCGTCAAGGACCTGCTCGCGTCGGGCAAAAAGAGTTTCTACGAGTATGAAGCGAGCCGGACGAGCGTCTATGTCCCGGCGCGCAAGGAACATGCGGACGTTTCCGACCGGGCGGGCGTGATCCTGCTCAAGTCGGTGAAGGAGCGGACGCCGGTCGTCAAGAAGAACCCCGGCGCGACGCTGCTCGACATCGGCGACGGCGTGGCCTGCCTCGAATTCCATTCGAAGATGAACACCATCGGCGGCGACACCATCGCGATGATCAATTTCGCGGTCAAGGAAGTCGCCCAGAACTTCACCGGGCTGGTGGTCGGCAATCAGGGCGACAACTTCAGCGCCGGGGCCAATCTGATGATGGCGCTGATGTCGGCCCAGGAAGGCGAGTGGGACGACCTCAACGCGATGATTCGCACCTTCCAGAACACGGTCATGTCGCTGCGCTACTCCGACAAGCCGGTGGTGGTCGCGCCGTTCGGGATGACGCTCGGCGGCGGGTGCGAAATGACGCTCCACGCGGACCGCGTCCGGATGGCGGCGGAAACCTACATCGGGCTGGTCGAAGTCGGCGTGGGTCTGCTCCCGGCGGGCGGCGGCACGAAGGAAATGCTCGTCCGGTCGCACGACCGCGCGAAGGGCACGGACGCCGATCTCTTCGCTTTCATCAAGGAAGTGTTCCAGAACATCGCCACGGCGAAGGTTTCGACGAGCGCGGAAGAAGCGCGCAACCTGGGCTACCTGCGCGACACCGACCACATCACGATGAACCGCGCGCGGCTCATCGCGGATGCGAAACAGGCGGTGCTTGGGCTGGCGCTCGAAGGCTACCGGAAACCCGCGCAGCGGACCGACATCCTCGCCCTCGGCGAATCGGCGCTCGCGACGCTCAAACTCGGCGCGCACCAGATGATGCGGTCCGGTTTCGCAACCGAACACGACGTCAAAATCGCGACGAAGGTGGCCAAGGTGCTGACCGGCGGCGACCTGAATCACGCGACCTACGTGTCGGAACAGCACCTGCTCGACCTTGAACGGGAAGGCTTCCTGAGCCTGCTCGGCGAGCGCAAGACGCAGGAGCGCATCCAGCACACGCTCAAGACCGGCAAACCGTTGCGTAATTGAGAATTGAGAATTGAGAATTGAGAGAGGACAATGGAAAGACCTGATTATTTTCGATTGAAGATTGAGGATTGAAGATTTTCCCGGAATCGCGGGCTTTCAATCGATAATCGTCAATCCGGTAATCAAAAATCCAAAGTCCCTCAATTTCAATTGTTTAGCGAGGACGTTATGACGCCTGAAGAAACCGTAAAGCGTTACAAGGAAGCCAATATCTGGTTGCGGCACTGGAAGCAGTACATCGGACTGGCCAAGGACGACGACCAGCGCGCGATGTTCACGGAGTACTACGAAGAGCGCGTCCGCGAAGTGGCGCAACTCGAAACCCCGTACCGCCGCGCGTTGCAGATTCTCGGCGAAACCGTCGAATGAAGGGAAAGGGATCAGGCAACAGGGATCAGGGATCAGTTTTACTGTTCACGCTGCTCCGGGCCTTCTGAAACCTGATCCCTGATTCCCGACCCCTGATCCCTTTTCCAACGAGGTTCCCAATGTCAGAAGCAGTGATCGTCTCCGCCGTTCGGACGGCTGTCGGCAAATCGAAAAAGGGCGCGCTCGCCAATACGCGGCCCGATGACTTCGGCGCGGTCGCCATCAAGGCCGCGCTTGACCGGGCGACCGGACTCGACGCGAGCGAGATCGACGACATCATCATCGGGTGCGCCATGCCCGAGGGCGAGCAGGGAATGAACGTCGCCCGCATCGCCGCCCTCCGCGCCGGACTGCCGGTGTCGGTCAGCGCGGTGACGGTCAACCGCTTCTGCGCCTCGGGGTTGCAGTCCATCGCCTTCGGCGCGGAGCGCATCGTGGCGGGCGGGGCCGACGTCATTCTGGCGGGCGGCACCGAGAGCATGACGATGATTCCGATGACCGGAAACAAGCTCTCGCCGAATCCGTCGCTGGTCGACAGCTACCCGGACGTCTATCTCGGAATGGGCCTGACCGCCGAGATGGTGGCGAAAAAGTACGAAATTTCCCGCGAGGCGGCGGACGAATTCTCCTTCCAGAGTCATCAGAAGGCGACCGCGGCGATTGCGGCGGGTCGGTTCAAGGATGAAATCGCGCCGGTGACGGTCCGGTATTCATCGCTCAACGCCAAGGGCAAGACGGTCGTGACGGAATCGGTGTTCGACACGGATGAAGGTCCGCGCGCCGATACCTCGGTTGCGGCGCTCGCGAAGCTGAAACCGGCGTTTCATGTGGCCGGGACGGTGACGGCGGGCAATTCGTCGCAGACGAGCGACGGCGCGGCGGCGGTCATGCTGATGTCGGCGGAAAAGGCCAAAGCCCTTGGATTGAAGCCTTTGGCGCGGTTCGTGTCGTTCGCGACCGGCGGCGTGGCTCCGGAAATCATGGGCATCGGCCCGGTCGAGGCGATTCCGAAGGCGCTCAAGCGCGCCGGGCTGACGCTCGACGACCTGAAGGTGATCGAATTGAACGAGGCTTTCGGCGCGCAGTCGCTGGCCGTGATGAAGGTGCTCGGCATCGATCCCGAAAAGGTGAACGTCAACGGCGGGGCCATCGCGCTCGGCCACCCGCTCGGTTGTACTGGTGCAAAGCTGACGGCGTCCCTGATTTATGAACTCAAGCGGCGCGGCGGCGGCTACGGTCTGGTCACGATGTGCGTCGGCGGCGGCATGGGCGCGGCGGGCATTTTCGAAGTCTTTGCGGATTGAGTTCGACCCGGAAGGTTCGGTTTTGGTGGAGGTTCGTCATGTTTTTGATTTCCAGTTTGAAAGGGAAATCGGTCGTGGCCGCGCTGGCGCTGGCGGCGGTGCTCGGATGTCTGCCGGTTCAGGCCGTCGTCGGTCAGGACCAGAAGCCTCCCGCCAAGGCGCCGCAGGCCAACCCCACCGACTTCACGGATGATTTCGCGGGATTCCGGTTTACCAAGCCCGACCGGGCCTGGAGCATTTACAACAACGGGCCCGAAGCGATTCACCAGATTGCCTGTTCGGCCAACGAGAACGACCGCTGGTCGCCACGTTTCGCGATCATCGTCATGCCGAGTATCACGATGCCCGACGGGATGGAAACCCGGCTGCGTCAGGTGAAGATTTCCTATGCCGATCCGAAGCAGAGCCAGCCGTTCGAGAAGCTCGAACATCAGGAAATTCAGGCTTCGCGACTGCACATCACGAAATTCGAAAAGGCGTCGATCGCCGGCAGGGAAGCGACGCTGCTGACCTACGATCTCGACGAGGAAAAACCCTACCGCTCGGTCGAGTACGGCCTTTTCTTCAACGACAATTTCTATCTGATTCAGGCGGCGGCTCCGGTCAGCGAATGGGAAAAACCGGAACTGGTCGCAATGTTCGAACGCGCTTTCAAGAGCTTCACCTTCCTGAAGCCGAAAAGGTAGTCCGGGGCGGCACCCAAGGGTCGCTCCCGTGCATTCTTCATCAATTTGGAACTTCAACTTTTGCGCGGCGGGGACGCCCCCCGACGCGCCGGGGAAAGGATTTTTTGTCTATGTCAGCCGTAAAACCCGCTCAAAACGCCAATTCCACCCACATCAAGGGGGGAAGTTTCCTCATCGAAACCGTTTCTCCGTCAGAGGTATTCACGCCGGAAGACTTCAACGAAGAGCAACGGATGATCGCGCAGACCACGGCGGACTTCGTGAACAACGAAGTGATTCCGCGGATGCACGAGCTTGAAAGTCAGTACAAGACCGGAGATTTCAGTCTGACGGTGGAACTGCTGCACAAGGCGGCGGAACTCGGGTTGCTGGCGGCTGACATCCCCGCGAAGTACGACGGTCTGGAACTCGACAAGGTGTCGCAGATGCTGATGTCGGAATACGTCTCGCGCACCGGCGGTTTTTCGGTGTCGCTCGGCGGCCACACGGGCATCGGCACCTGGCCGATCACGTTTTTCGGCACGCCGGAGCAGAAGGCGAAGTACCTGCCGGACCTCGGCGCCGGAAAGATGCTCGCCGCCTACGCGCTGTCCGAGCCGGGCAGCGGTTCGGACGCCCTCGGCGCCCGCACCAAGGCCGTGCTGAACGAGGAAGGCACGCACTACATCCTCAACGGCACGAAGATGTGGATCACCAACGCCGGTTTCGCCGACATTTTCATCGTCTTCTGCAAGGTGGACGGCGACAAGTTCACGGCGTTCATCGTCAACAAGGACTTCCCCGGCCTCTCGACCGGCAAGGAAGAAGACAAGATGGGCATCCACAGTTCCTCGACCCGGATGCTGATTCTGGAAAACGTGCCGGTGCCGAAGGAAAACCTGCTCGGCGAAATCGGCAAGGGCCACCTGATTGCCTTCAACTGTCTGAACCTGGGCCGTTACAAGCTGGGCGGCGGCGTGGTCGGCGGCGCGAAGGTGGTGCTGGAGCATTCCTCGAAGTATTCGCAGGAGCGCAAGCAGTTCGACAAGCCGCTCGCGTCGTTCGGCGCGATCAAGCACAAGCTGGCTGAAATGTCGGTCCGCATCTACGCGACGGAGAGCATGTCGTACCGCTCGGCGGGTCTCATCAACGACATTCTTTCGGGACTCGACGCCGACGACACCGACAAGATCATGAAGGGCATCGAGGAATACGCCATCGAATGCTCGATCATGAAGGTCTACGGCAGCGAAATGCTCGGCTTCGTGGCGGATGAAGGCGTGCAGATCTACGGCGGCTACGGCTATTCGGAAGAATATCCGGTGGCCCAGGCCTATCGCGATGCCCGCATCAACCGCATTTACGAGGGTACAAACGAAATCAACCGTCTGCTCATTCCC
>JAAFHI010000689.1 GCA_013298335.1 Actinomycetota bacterium | reverse complement strand
CGACATCGTCGCCGAACTCATCCGGCGGGGTGTGACGGTGTTCGCGTTCAACCAGCGCGGCGTGCGCGAAATTCTGGACATGATTCAGACCATCGGGCGCATCGTCGGGTGTCCCGAAAAGGCCGCCGCGCTGGTGAACGAACTCGAAACCGGCCTGCGCGACATCGCCGAAGCGGGCCGGGCGTTTCCCTGGCGACCGAAGGTTTTCTTCGAGGAATGGTATGAACCGCTGATTTCGGGGATTCGCTGGACCGAGGAACTGGTCGAAATCGCGGGCGGCGAGCCAATCTTTCCCGAGTTCCGCTTTGAGCAGTCGGCCAAAAACCGGATCGTCACGCCCGATGAAGTCCTACGGCGGAATCCCGACGTGATTCTCGCCTCGTGGTGCGGACGCCACGTCCGGCCCGAGGTCATCCGCGCGCGGCCCGGCTGGGATACCATGACCGCGATTCGCGAGAACCGGATTCACGAAATCAAGTCGGCCTACATCCTGCAACCCGGCCCGGCGGCGCTGACCGACGGCGTGCGGCAGGTTCATGCGCGGCTGAAGGAAGCGGTTGGCGGCTGAAAACGGCTGAATCGGCTTTTATGTCAAAGGTCAATGGTTGACCTGAAAGCCATCATTCTACTTCCCCGTCAGATCTGGCGGGACAGATCGACCTGATCGGGCGGCGTCGCGGCGGGAAGGAAAATCGTGAAGCTCGTGCCTTCGCCGACAAGACTCGTGCAGGTCATGCGTCCGTGGTGGGCTTCGATGATGCGCCGGCAGATTTCAAGCCCGAGGCCGGTTCCGTCGTCGCCCTTCGTGGTGAAAAACGGCTCCCAGATGCGCGGCAGGATGTCCGCCGGAATGCCGCACCCGTTGTCGCTGATGCGGATGGCGGCCATGCCGTGTTCGACGCCGACCGACACGGCAATCAGTCCCGAACCTTCCCGCGTCGCTTCGACGGCATTGCGAATCAGGTTGATGATGACCTGTTCGATTTTCCCCTCGTTGATGACCGCGTAGGGATTGGCGGTCGGATGGAGCGTCAGTTGCCGCCGGATGATGGCCGTATCGACGCGCAGAATCGAGAGCGTCCGCTCGATGGTCGGCAGCAACTGGCGCGTCTCCATCGTGAACTTGGTCGGCGTGCTCTTGGCGAACGACCGGATTTCCTCGACCAGTTCGAGCGCGCGTCGCTGCCCCGTAATCGCCATCTGCGAAAACTGGCGCACCTCGGGGTCATGCGGATACTTCATCTCGATGATTTCGATGCCGCTGATGAGCGCGAGCCGGTTGCGGAGTTCGTGCGAGATGGACGAACACATCTTGCCGAGCGTCGCCATGCGGTCGGCCTTGACCAGTTGATCCTGCGTCGCCCGGAGTTCCCGCACCAGATTCAGGTTTTCCACGACCAGTCCGGCCTCGCGGGCGGTCGCCATTAGAAATTCGAGGTCCTCGGAACCAAACAGCGCCGCGCGGCGGTTGCTGCCGAGATAGCAGACGCCGCAGACCCGCTGGCGCGTGGCAATGGGCGCGACGAGCACCGAGCGAATCTGGTTGATGATGACGCTCTGGCTGTCGGCGAACCGCGTATCGGTCACGGCATCGTCGCTCAGGTAGGCGATGTTTTCCGAAAAGACCCGTTTCAGGAGGCTCTGGCTCAGGCGCGCCACATCCTCCGAATCGCCGCAACTCGCGACCGGTTCGAGCTGGCCGGTTTCCGGATTGACCACGAGAATGACCCCGTAATCGAGCGGCAGCGCATCGAACAGTGCGGCCAGCCAGACGCCCGCCATCTCGGCCACGTCGCGCGCCGGAAGCAGCTTGTGGGTGATTTCATAGAGCGCGGTCAGCCGCTGGAGCGTCCGGTCGGAAACGTACTCCGGCTGCCGCATCAGTTCGGTATTCAGAAAGCGGGTCTGCTGGTCGGTGATGAGAATGGTCGTCAGTCCGACCTCGTCCTCTTCCGGGACATCGGGTTTCGGTGCGTCGAGCGGCACGGTGGACGGAAGCGACGGCTTCGTGATGGCGCTCGCGTCAAAGAACTTCAACCGCGCCACGTTCGGATTGGCAAGCACGATTTCATCGCCCGTCACAAGCGGCTTGCCGGTCACGCGCGCGCCGTTGACGAACGTTCCGCTGGCGCTGTCGAGGTCGCGGACGTGAAAGGCCCCGTCGGTCGCCCGCCGGATTTCGGCGTGGTGGCGGGAAATGGCGATGTCCTTGAGTTGAAGCGAACAGTCGGGACTGCGCCCGATGGTGAACAGCGCGTTGGCAAGTTCGAACCGGTGCGCGCCGCCGTCGCTCTCGAACAGCATGACGAAGGGCCGCAGCGTCGAACCGGCCACATACAGCAGACGCGCCACCGAGCCGTCTCCGATGACGATTTCATCGCCCTCGGCCAGCCGCTGCTCGATGACCCGGTCGCCGTTGATGAAACTGCCCGAACGGCTGCGCAGATCGCGAAACAGCATGCCGCCGTCCGGCAGGCGGATGAGTTCCGCGTGCTTGCGCGACACCAGTTGATCCTTGATGGGAAGCGAATTTTCATCCGTCCGCCCGATGGTGAACGGAAACGCGGACACATCGACGCGACGGGGAATGGCGGCCCCGGCAAGCACCAGCAGGCACGGGCGGGCGGAGGAATCTGGCATGGCGTGGCGGCCTCGGCACGGGAGCCGGAGTTCGAATCGGAGGAACTCCCTGGTCAAACGGAAACGGCGTGGCGTCGTGAAGCGCCGGTCACGGAACCGAATGCCGCACTCCGGACCGACGGGTCAGGCGAGCGGTTCGAGCACCAGCCGGAACCCGATGTTGTTTCGCTGGGTCGTCGGCTCGCTTCGATATCGGAAAGCTGAACGGCAGTAGGCAGCGTAATATGCCCACGACCCGCCACGCAACACCCGATATTCGGGACGCTCCGCGTCGCCCCACACGCTCCCGTCGTCAGGCGCGTGATGGTACGAGTCGTGCCACTCGTCCTGACACCATTCGTAGACGTTCCCGTGCATGTCGTGAAGCCCCCACGGATTGGCGCGCTTGCGGCCCACCGGATGCGACATCTGGCGCGAGTTCTCGTCATACCACCCGAACTCGTTCAATAGATTTTTCCCTTCACCAAAGCAGAACTTGGACGTGGTCCCGGCGCGACAGAGATCGGAAGAGCGTC
>JAAFHI010000463.1 GCA_013298335.1 Actinomycetota bacterium | reverse complement strand
GCATGTCGGGCGGCAGCCGCGCGCATTACGCGATTTCCGACAATGTCTTTTCTTTGCTGAAAACCGCCGCCAGGGCGCGCAAGCTTCTGGCCGCTTCGGGGCAGTGCCCGGTGCAAACCGAGGATGCGACCTTTTATCGCTATCCCGATGCGAGCGTCGCCTGTAATCCGCAATTTAGGGAAATCCTCGGCATCGACGTTCTCGTCAACCCAGTCGTTCTGGTGGAAGTCACCTCTCCGACGACCGAATCCGCGGACCACAAGGCGAAGCGGCGCGCCTACCAGACCATCGAAAGCCTGCGTGAGTACGTCATCGTCGAGCAGGACGAGCCGAAGGTGATGCTCTACGTTCGTGACGACGACGGCTGGAAATGCTCGGTCATCGACGACCTCGACCGGAGTTTCCGATTGCCGTCGCTCGACTGCGAGATTGCATTGCGCGATTTGTACGAAACCGTTTTCTGAACTGCCTCGTTTCTCGCTTGGGGGTGGCCATGATTCTTTCGTTCCCGGTCATTTTTGCCGAGGTGATGGACAAGGAGCCGACCGCGCTCGACAACTGGAAGTTTCTGCTTCTTCCGGGCGCAATCGGATGCATCCTCATCCTCGGGTTGTATCTCGTTGACGGAAATCTCCGCCGACAGTTGAAAACCGGACTGCTAAGGCTGATTCTGGCCCTATGCGCAAACGCGGTCACCGTTCTTTTGGCTGGTCTGGTCTGTGAAGAACTCTTTTCGGTCACGTCTTTTCAGGGGTTGAGGGCCGAGGCGGGGGACGGATACATCATTCAATTCGGTCTCGCGGTCGTGACTTCCGTGGCTTTACCACATCTCGGACACGTTTTCTTGCGCCAGGCAACGTTCGTCAACAGCCAGTCGGATTCCTCCAAACCGAATATGCTCTAGGCTGTTCACCTCCTTATTTCTGTTTCGAACGGACATTGTATGAAAGTCATTGTCATCGGGGCCGGTCTGGCCGGTTTGGCGTGTGCGGTCGAATTGGCCGACAACGGATATGAAGTCGAAGTCCTCGAAAAACGGCCCGTGCTCGGCGGGCGCGTGTCGTCGTGGCTCGACAAGGACGGCGACTGGGTCGAGACCGCGCCGCACGTCATCCGCGGCAGTTACAAATCGGTCATCACGCTCCTCGACCGGGTCGGCATCGGCGACCGCATCAAGTGGAAGAAGCAGCAACTGCTCTACGCGAGCAAGGGCGGCAAACTTTCCAATATCAGCTTTTCTCCTTCCGCCGGACCGGTGGAAATCCTGCGTTCGATGATCGGCAGCGACCTGCTCGGCTTCGGAGACAAGCTGAAACTGCTCACCGGGCTGCTGCCCGCCTTCACCGGCGACAAGTCGTTCATCGAAAATCAGGACGTGAAGAACTTCACCGAATGGGCGCTGAACCTCGGCGTGAACCGCGACGCCATCGGGCGGTTTTTCGATCCGATGTCGCGAACCGTGAGCTTCCTGCGTCCCGACGAAGTCTCGGCGCGGGTCATCATCTTCCAGATGGCGAGCATCGCCCAGGGCCTCAACGCCACCCGCATCGGTTTTCTCGACGGCGACCCCTGCCAGCGGCTGTTTGCCCCGATTCATCAGTATCTCGAAAGCAAGGGCGCGAAGGTCCGTACCAACGCGCGCCTCGCCCGCATCGACTTCGCCAACGAGACCCCGCGCGCGCTCGGGCTCGAACTGACCAACGGCGAATATGTCACCGGCGACGCCTACGTTTCGGCGATGGAACTCCACGCCCTGCGCGAAGTGCTTCCCGGACAGGCGTGGAGCTTTCCCTACTTCTCGCGCTTCTGGCAGGTCGAGGAAATCCCGGTCATCACCGTCCAGTTGCGGTTCGACAAGAAGATCGTCGATATCGACAACGCCATCTTCGCCATCGGGTCGGTCATGTCGCTGGTCGTGAACCTTTCGGTGACGAGTCCGGGATACGCCCACGAACCCGGGTGTCTGCTGGAAATGATCGTCGCCCCTGCCAAAGACATCTTCCACCTCGACGATGGCGAGATTGTCCGGCTGTGCCTCGATGATCTGACGGAACTCTTTCCGGAAGTCGCCGACGCGCACATGACCAAGAGCACGGTGGTCCGGATTCCGCAGGCGCTCTACCGCTGCGAGCCGGGCGCGGAAAGCCGTCGTCCGACGCAGAAAACGCCGATTTCCAACTTCTATCTCTGCGGCGACTACACGAGCCACGGCTACACGCCGAGCATGGAGGGCGCGACGCTCTCCGGCTTCCGGGTGGCCCAGATGCTGATGGAGGAACATGGCAAGAACCTCCAGTGGCATGGCGGCACGCCGCCAAGTTAAAGGCGACGCCGGGTGGTGATTCAGGGTATAAGGCGGTGACAGGTTTCGGAAGCCGAAATTTCCTTTTGGGATTTCTCCAGGCTTTGTGAATAATCGGACTCCCGAACCGTCGCCCCCCTGGGCCCGGATTTCCGACTCTGGATTCTTCTTTATGGATGTCGCCATCATCGGCGCTGGCATTGCAGGGCTGACTGCTGCCTTCGAACTTACCCGGCGCGGCCTCGACTGCGAAGTCCTCGAAAAGAGCCGCGCGCTCGGCGGTCGCATGGCGACGCGCCGCCACGACGACTGCGCCTTCGACCATGGCGCGCAGTTTTTCACCGTCCGCACCCCGGAGTTCGCGGCCTTTCTCGCCGACGTCGGCCTTGCCGACGATCTGGTGGCCCTGGCCGCGCCGGTCGTCGAATACCCCTTCAAAACGATCTCCGAAGCCATCGCCGCCGCCCGCGAGGAAGTCTCCGCCGCGACCGCGACGGGCCGCCCGCTGCCTTATCGCTACAACTTCCGGAACGGCATGACCACGCTCGCCAAGCGCGTCGCCGTCGCCATCGGCGAGGAACGCATCGTCCGGGAATGTTTCGTCGATGCCCTCGAATGGAACGCCGCCACCCGCGAGTGGACGATTCACACGCGCGGCGACAACACGACGCTCGGGGGGACCCGCACCGCAAAGCACGTCGTTCTGGCATTACCCGCCCCGCAGGCCGCGCAACTCCTCGAACGCAGCCGCCCGCTGCCGGGGGCGTTCGAGGATCTGATTGAGGGATTGAAACGGGTCACCTTCGATCCCTGCGTGATGTTTGCGTGGAGCAGCGGCGAGGACATGCACTTTCCCGGCGTCGGTGCGCTGCGCGTGACGGATCCGACCCATTCGGTCACCTGGCTCGCCTGGGTGGATCGCCTCGTGCCGGGGCGGATTCCCGAGGGGCAGAGCGTGATGCTCGCGCAGTTTTCGCCGAACGTCAGCCGTACCCTGTTCGATCAGCCCGAAGCGACCGTGTTCCGGGTGGCCGCCACTGTGCTGTCGCAGGCCCTCGAAATCGAACTCCCGACCGTCCGCTGGATTGAAGTCAAACAGTGGCGCTACGCAAACCCGGTCGTGCACTTCGATGCCCCGGACGCCCTCATCGGACCCGCCGAATACGGGATTCACCCCTGCGGAGACTATTTTGTGCGGGGAAGGGTCGAGGCGGCTTTTGAATCCGGACGCGCCGCCGCGCTGCGTCTGGCCGCCCGCTTCTGATCGAAAACCGATCCTTCGTTCAAACGTTCAGTCCGGCGTTGCGTCGGATTCGGTGACGAGTGCGTCCACCTTTTTGGCGGCGGCGATGTCCTTGTGGGTCAGCCCGCCCGCGTCGTGCGTCACATAGGTGAGCGTGACCCGGTTCCAGTTGACGATCATCGCATCCGGATGGTGATCGTCAGCTTCGGCGATGGTCGCGACCCGGTTGACGAACCCGATGGCCTGCATGAAGGTTTTGAACGTGAAAACACGGCGAATCTCCTCGCCGGCTTGCGTCCAGTCGGGAATTTCGGTCAGTGCGGCGGTAAGTTCCGCCTCGGTCAGCCGCGGCGGTTTCTGGTACGCCATTGCGAATCGTTCCTTTTTAGACGGGTGGAAGTTCAGGTGGCGTTCGCGGCGCTTGCTTCCTCGCTCGCCTTCGACAGCCTGGAAATCGTCTGAATCAACTGGTCGCGCTTGAACGGCTTGGCGATGAAGCCGTCGAAGCCGTGGCTCGTGATGCGTTCCTTCTCCGCCGATCCGGCGTAGGCCGTCAGCGCGATGATCTTGCAGTGGACAAGATTCGGATCGCTGCGGATGGCGTTGAAGGTCGCGAATCCATCGAGATCGGGCATCCCGATATCAAGCAGGATGACGC
>JAAFHI010000166.1 GCA_013298335.1 Actinomycetota bacterium | reverse complement strand
GAATGACGAAGCCCGGCAGGCCGACCGGCTGGCCGCCGTCATTCTGGCGGCGCTAATTGCCGCGTTCCTTTTTTTCATCACGCGCACGCTGACGACCATTCCCGCGCCGCTTCCGGCGGAAGCGCTTTTACTGCGAAAGACGAGCGCGCTGTCGCCGCTGCTCAATCCGACCCTCGGGTCGTTCACGGCGCTGTTCGGTATCGGAATCGCCCAGGCGAGAGCGTTCAACGTCGTTATGGCGACGCTCGCCCTGATTGCGGTCTATTCCATCGGTCGCAAACTGCACAGCCGGGCGGCGGGACTCCTCGCCTGTTTCACGCTGGTCTTCGACGCGAATTTTTTCCAGACGGCCCGCACCCTCCGCCCCGAACTTCCGGCCACGGCCTTCGCCCTGTTCGGCTTCTACCTTTTCATGCGCTCCCAGGCGACCGAGCACCGGACCCTCAAATGGGTCTGGGGGGTCGGCGGGGGGATACTGGCCTTCAGTGCCGGAATGTTCGAACCCTGCGGGTGGTACGTCATCGCCGCCGCGTTTCTCTGGGCCGTCGTGCAGCGGGGCGATGTGCTTCGGAGCGTTTCCTGGTGGTGTTTCGCGCTCGGCGCGGCACTGATCGGGTTGCCCTACGGGGTGTATGTCTGGCGGCACTTCCCGCAAGTGGTTTCCGGGTGGAACACGGACGGCGCGATTCTCTATCCGATGCAGTCTCACGAGTGGTGGTCGAACCTCCTTCTCGAACGAACCCGCTACGCCGACTGGCGAACCGGGATTCTTCTGCTGCCGACGCCGGAGAGTTTCAGCGTCCTGATGTTTCAGGCGGTGACCGCCGCCGCGCTGATCTATCTGGTGGTCCGGACCATGCGCACCACCGTTCGCATGGTTTCGCACTGGCGGTTCGTCCTTGATATTCGCCGCCGGTTTGGCGGCATGCCGGCCCCGCACGAACTCGAGGAGTTATATGAAAGCGGCGAGATGCTGCTTCCCAAGACGGGGACGCTCGAAGGCTGGATGTTTGAAAAAGGGGGACTGCTCCGTCGCCTGTCGGTCATCGTTCAGGAAATTGAAAAGGATTCGCGCCCGATTACCCACTGGATTGACGCGCTCGGCGCACCATCGCACCCGGACTGGCGCGTGCCGCGCACCGGCCTTTTGCTGGCGGTACTGACCGCCGTGGTACCACTGGCCGTGCTGGATGGCCATAAATCACCTTCCGGCATGATTTTTCTGACGACCTGGTTCGCCCTGTGCGGGGGCGTCATGCTGACCGACGGTTTTCGGTGGGCAGTCGCACAGCGCCGCCGCAACGCCCGTCTTGTCCTGCGGGGCCTCGGCGTGGCCATCGTCGTCCTGTGCGTGGCGTTCTTTTCATTCGGATCATCATCCCGCGCCGTCTGGCGGTTTTACCGCTGGACGAAAACCTTTGATCCGGCGACCTACGGTGACCTGTCGCGGACGCTGCGCACGGTCGTCCCGCCGAAGACCCGGATCGTCGGCAGCGACGTCCACTGGCTGGCCTTTCGTGACGACGCGCCTTATTCGACCTTTTCCGAAGACGCCGCCGCGCCGAAAACCGGCGAACCGACCACCTACATTCTGGATGGCGGCATTCCGGCCAACCGACGCCCGAATCTGTCCGGGGCGAAGCTGATCGCGGAAATGACCAACACGCTTTACGGCAAAATCGAGGTCTATTACCGCGGAGACGACCCGGCCCTGAAGGCCCGCGAACCGGAACGGTACTATTTCATCGGCGATCCGGACCGCGGATTCGGACGCCGCGGGTACTACAGCGAACGTCAGCGCCAGGAGGCCACCGTTGTGTGGCTGGCCGGACCAGCCGAACTCGAACGGCTGGCGAAAGGCCAGAGCCAGGGCGAATCGCGCCCGCCGCAGGCCCAGCGCGATGGGAACCGCGTCGCCCTGCGGATCGTGACCGACGTTTCCAATACGAACACGCGCATCCGGCTGCCGATGCCGCCACTCAAACCGAATACGCTCTATCGTCTCCAGACCGCGGTGCGCGTCACCGAAGGTGGCGGCCTTCTCGGCCCGCGCGATCGCACCGGCCTGTGGCTGGCGGACCCGGTTGCGTGCAGCCCGAGCGAACAGTACGTTCCAATCGATATCGTTTTCGCCACCAACGCGCGCGGTGATGGAGAACTGGCCGTCGGCAACCGCCGCAACCAGCCCGCCGCGTCCCTGATTTACCTGAGCCAGATCGAACTTCGTGAAATCGGCCCGAAACCGTAACCCCCGGTCACGCGCATGGAACATCGCGACAATTCAAAACCCGTTCCGGCGTGGGTGTACGTCGTCATCGCCATGGCCTCGCTCGGACTCGCGGTTTCAATCATCTGGGGCATCCTGATCCGACTGGGGAAAATCCCTGGTTAGCAGTCAGTGGTCAGCAGTCAGTCGTCAGTAAACTGGCCGCTGATTACTGACTGCTGACCGCTGACTGCTGACTACTTCCAATGAACGCCGTCGATTTTCTGAAAAACATCCGCGCCGAACAGATCGAGCCGCTCTACCTTTTGACCGGTCCGGAGCGGTATCTCCAGCGCGAGTGCCTCAACGCGCTGATTCAGGCGATCGTGCCCGATGAATCGGTGCGCATCTTCAGTTTTTCCGAACACGATGTCGCCACGGAATCGCTCGACGCGGTGCTGTGCGCCGCCAACCAGTTTCCGATGCTGACCGCGCGGCGACTGGTCATCGCCCGCAATTTCGACAAGATTGACGAAAAGGAACTCGACGCCCTCAAGGCGTATCTGCGGAAACCCAATCCGACGACGACCCTCGTGTTTCAGGCCGATGCGCTCGACAAGCGCCGCAATGCTTCGGCGGCCCTCCTGAAAGGCTGTACGCCGGTTGAATGCGGTCGGTTGAGCGAGACCGAGATCACCCAGTGGGCACAGCAGTTCGCGCGTCGGCAGGGATACGAGTTTGCCCCGCAGGCCCTCGGCAAGCTGGTCGGATTGACCGGCGCGGACCTGTTGATGCTGTCGGGAGAGATTCGAAAGCTGATGTGCTACGCGGGCGGGGGTGGCGCCATTACGATGGAAGCCGTCGACGCGCTGGCCGTCCGGTCGCGGCAATACGACAATTTCACCCTCAGCGACGCGGTGCTGTCGGGCAACGGGGCCACCGCCCTGCGCGCGCTCCACCGGCTGCTCGACCAGGGAGAAGAGCCGGTCGCGCTGGTCGGTCTGCTCGCCTGGAGCTTTCGCCAGATGCTCACCGCCCATGAACTGATGGCCTCCAACGCGCCCCGCGATGAAATCGCCCGCGAACTGCGGATGCCGCCCAGCCGGCTGACCAATTTTCTCGGATCGGTTCGAAAGAAGTCGGAACGCGAGATTCGCCACGCCATCCGCCGTCTGAACGAAATCGATCTGGCGATCAAGAGTTCGCGCGCGACCCCGCGCCTGCAACTGGAATTTTTTCTGTGCGAAATCGCTGTAAAATGAACGCTTGAAAACGGCTCAAAGGCACTTTGGAAAGTATTAATCCAACCGAGCCTAAATTTTTTGGGGTATATCGAGGATGGATGAATCCAGTCGGGTCTGCTAGAGTAGGGCACTGATCCCGCAAAGAATACAGAATCGGTGCATCCAGATGCCGGATTCGAATGACCTTCGAGTGGTCTTCATCACGATTGATACAGCCGAGGCTGCGCGTACGTTGGCGCAGACCGTGGTCCGCGACCGGCTGGCCGCCTGTGTCAACATCGTGCCGGGCATCCTGTCGGTCTACGAGTGGGACGGCGCAATACAACAGGACGCGGAACAGTTGCTGATCGTGAAGACGACGGCGGAGCGATACCCGGCACTTGAAGCGGCGGTTCGCGAACTGCATCCGTACACGACCCCGGAAGTTCTGGCGCTGGCATCCGCCGCCGTGTCGGATACCTACGAAAAATGGGTCAAAGAGGGCGTCGCCGTACGTCGTAGCGCATCATCCGAGGAGTGAGGAACAACCATGCCGTCCAATCCCGCCGATGTCGAAGGCGTCTTGCTGGACGTCGAACTGCTGACGAAATACCGGATGTTCGACCGGGCCGTCGCGACGCTTGAGGAAGCGCTGGCCGTGGCGCCGAAGAATCTGCAACTGCGCGAAAAGTTGTGCTCCATCGCCATCGAACAGGGTTTGCGTCAGAAAGCCATCGAACACCTGCTCACGCTGTCGAGCCTCTATATCGACGCCGGAAAACTCGAACAGGCCAACTCGGCCCTGCTCCATGCCAAGCGGCTCAATCCGCAGCTTTCCATCACCTCGCGGCTGCACGCCATCCGTGAAATCGAGGCCCCCAAGCCGGTGCCGGCCCCGCCGCCCCCGCCCTCGAACGCCGCCGTGGCCGGATTCGCCTATCCGAACCAGTATCGCGGAACACCAAAGGTCATGACCGGCGACCTGAGCAGCATCAGCCTGTTCGATGTCGTCCAGGTGGTCGAAAACAGCCGCATCACGGGCATCATCACGATTCATTCGAGTACCAGCGGCGGCCGCCTCTATTTCAATGACGGCATGATCGCCGATGCCGAGACCACGACCGTCCGCGGCGTTGAAGCCTTCAAGAAGTTCGCCGACATTCAGGAAGGCAGCTTTGATGTCGAAAAGTCGCTGGTCGAGTTCAAACAGAACATCAAGACCACCAGCAACACGAGCCTCATTCTCGATGTCCTGAGGGAAATCGACGAGGAGCGCTCCGGCATGGTCGATGGCCTGGAAATCGATCTGAGCGGCGGCGAGGACGCCCGCGTTCACTGACCGGTTTTCCTTCCCTCGAAAAAGATGAAAAAGGCGCGCGAATCGCGCCTTTTCGCTTTTCCGCGGCTTTTCTTTCCGGTCCGTTTTCAGTACTTTCCGAACGCACCACATATTTCATCCACCTTTTACGGAATCACGATATGCGCGCCATCCGTCCGGTCCTTTCGTTTGGGTTTCTGAGCATTTTCTTCGCCCTCTTTTTCGCCGTGACCGCCCAGCCCGCGTTCGCGCAGGCCGGGGTCGTACTGCCCGACGATGCGCAACAACCAGACCCGACCAAGCTGGCGCTCGATGAAATGAACGTCGACATCAAGGTGGATCAACAG
Source organism: Actinomycetota bacterium (assembly GCA_013298335.1). Taxonomy (GTDB): domain Bacteria; phylum Acidobacteriota; class Blastocatellia; order Chloracidobacteriales; family Chloracidobacteriaceae; genus JAAFHI01. The sequence goes on along the minus strand of JAAFHI010000166.1, from coordinate 1,964 downwards.
TTCGCGCGGGTGCGCATCGTCCAGATTTACGGCAACCGGACCGACCGCGTGATGGAAGGCAAATACGTCTTCCGCATTCCCACGACGGCGGCGATTTCCGATTTCGCCGTGTGGGACGGCGACGTCCGCATCCCCGGCGTGATGCTCGAAGTCAAACGGGCCAAGGAAATCTACGAACAGCTCAAGCAGCAGGCCATCGACCCCGGCCTCGTCACGCAGGAGGACGAAAACGGCGGCGCGACGGCGTTCACCGTGAAACTCGCCCCGATTCCGGCTTACGGCACCAAGCGCGTCGAACTCGAATACACCGAAACCCTGTCGGTTGAAGGATTGCGCTCGTTCTTCTCTCTGCCGCTCAAGCCGTCGGAATACGGCACGCAGTTGGTCGGGTCGTTTTCCGTCAACCTCGACCTCGCGAACCGTTTCCCGATTGCCGATTTCACGCAGCGCGACGCGACGTTCCCGCTTCAATACTCGTCCCGCGACCCCAACCACATCGTCGGCTCCTTCACGGCCAGAAAAGTTTTGCTCGCCCAGGATTTCGCCTTCGACTATGCGCTCAACGTGTCGAAAAGCGAGATGAACGTCATCGCCTATCGCGCACCGGAACGGATTTCCCCGGTTGAACTGCGCGACCCAACCCGCATCAAGCCCGACAACGACGGCTATTTCGAAGTTTCCGCGCTCTTCAACGAACGCGCCGCCACGCCCGCGCAGTTCCAGCAGGCGGGCACGGCGAAACGATCAGTCGTACTCCTGCTCGACACGTCGCTCTCGATGCAGTTCGAAAAACTCGACCGGGCCTACGAAGCAAGCGAGATGTTTCTGCGCTCGCTCCGGCCCGACGATTCGTTCAACGTCGCCCTCTTCAACGACGACGTGAACGTGTTCGCCCAGTCGCCGCAGGCAGGCACGCCCGAAAACTTCAACCGTGCGCTCGACTTCATCAAGCAGAGCTATCTCAGCGGCGGCACGGATTTCAGCGTCGCCCTCAAGCGCGGCCTCGAACTGGCCAAACAGTTGCCCGGCGATGAAAAGACCGTCGTCATTCTGACCGACGGCAATCCGACGCTCACCACCACGCAGGCCGGAAAACTCGTCAAGGACTTCACCGCCGCCAACAAACAGGGCACCGCGAATCTCGCGCGGGCCTACGTGTTCGGCATCGGCTCGGACGCCAACCAGAACTTCCTGCGCGAACTCGCCCGCGTGAGCCGGGGCTACTTCGACTTCGGACGCGAAACCGACGAACTCGCCTTCCGCCTCAACGCCTTCTTCGCCAAGGTCGGCGAAAAGCCGGTCGAGGGACTGGCGATGACGACGAACGATTCGGCCAACCTCTACAACATCTATCCCGACATCGACACGACGACCTACGACGGGTCGCGGGCGACCTTCGTGGGCCGCTATCGCAAGGAAGCGAAAAACGTCAACTTCACCCTCACGGGCAGCCGCGCGGGCAAGGCGGTTCAACTCGGCGCCGCCGCCGATCTGCCCGAACTCGATGCCAGCCACGCGCACCTGCCCCGCGTCTGGGCGCGCGAACGGATCAATTCCCTGCTCCGCCGCATCGCGCTCGAAGGCGAGGACGAAGCCCTCATCGCCGAAATCATCGCGCTGTCCAAGAAGTACAACATTCTCACGCCCTACACGGCGTTCCTCGCCGCGCCCCGCGCGCTGCTTCGTCCGCGCGTCATCAAGCCGGGCGACCCGGTGTTGCGCGTCCGTACGGATGAATCCATCACCTCGGTCGTCGCCGTGTTTCCGTTCGGTCTGACCAAGCCGCTCACCAAGCTTGAAAACGAGGACGTCTGGGAAACGCGCTTCCTCGCGCCGAAGGAAATGAACGACGGACGCTATCAGTGCCGTCTGATTCTGACCGACACGCAGGGCAACGTGTATCAGGAGACGAAGGGCTTCGTCATCGACAGCCATCCGCCGCAACTGACGGCGAAAACCTCGAC
>JAAFHI010000640.1 GCA_013298335.1 Actinomycetota bacterium | reverse complement strand
GGATGTTCGACGCCAGTCCGCGCGTGACGACGCAGGCGAAACTGGCCTCGGCCCTTGCTTCCCGCCCCGCCCAGCGCATGTGTTCGGCCTGTCATAAGGAAAAGGAAACCTTCCAGACCAAATCCGCGCGCCCCGGGGCGGTCACTCAACTGGCTTCGGCCAACCGGACCGGTCTGCCCGACTCTCTCAAGTCCGGCGTCGAGGCCATGTCGGGTCTCGCCATGGACGACGTCCGCGTGCACTACAACTCCAATAAACCCACCCAGTTGCAGGCCCACGCCTACACCCAGGGATCGGACATTCACGTCGCTCCCGGTCAGGAACAGCACCTCGCCCACGAAGCCTGGCACGTCGTCCAGCAGAAGCAGGGCCGCGTCGCCCCGACCGCCCAACTCAAGGGCATCGCCCTCAACGACGATTCCGCCCTCGAACGCGAGGCCGACGAGATGGGCGCGCGGGCCATGCGCACGCCGGTCGCGACCCAGAGGAAAACCATCGGCGCTTCATCCGGTGGCGGCCGCGGGCCGGTCCAGCGAAAAATCGGCTACGAGTATGAAACCAACATGACCATTACCCGGAAGGACGATACCTTCAAAAAAGGGGAAACGCTGGTTCAGGGCGTGAAATGGAAACTGACGCCCGACGAGATCCGCGACGGCGGCAGGGTCGCCGAAGGCGAATTCGTCACCGACCCCCTCCAATCCCGGGCTGAAATCGCGTCCGTCGTCGGTCGCCTGGCGAATTACGCCGAAGGACTCGGCGACATCCGTCAGGAAAAAACCCATGACGACGAGGACCTGAATCTTCTCCAGGAAGCGCAAAGGGAAAACTTCGAAGGCACGGACGGAAGCAATTTCAAGATCGAACCCGGATGGGATCCGCTGACGGCGGCCCCGCAGGCCACCGTCGACCTCGACTTGTCGGAGGTTCCCAGTTTATTTCTGCAAGCCCGCGCCAATATTTTTTCCAGAAAGACCCTCGGTCACCGAGAAAACGGGGACTACTCGATAACCGCTTTCGACGAGGATCAGGACTCATCCTCGGAAGGGCGGCTTCTGGTGGACGTGGCGCGACTCATCCGGGGATACAATTCCTATGGCGGGACGCAAATCCACCTCACCGACCGCCTGAAGGGGTTGCTCACCCTGATCGTGAGCTACGTCGCGAACAGCGTCCGGCAGGAAGAAGAGGACCGCCCCGACACGGCGGCCTCATCGGCCAAGGAAATCGCCCCGATCCTGTCGCGGGTCAGTTTCAAGAGTTATTGGCTCGGGCTGAGCGATCTCGACAAACAGGCCATCCAAACCATCATTCGGGTTGACGGCATCGATCAGGACGACCCTGAGGTCGCCCGTCAGGATGCCATCGGGAATCTGATTCGGGACATCCTGGTTCAATACCGGGACAACGGCACTTTCACCCATTTCCTGGAAGAAGAAATCTATCCCGCCGGTTACCGCGAAGGCACCGGGGAGGATGCCGAAGCCATTCAGGATGGCCCCCTGACAAATGAGTGGCTGGACTCGATCGTCAGCGGCGACACGGACCGGGACGAACTTTCTCCACCGACCGAGGGAAGTCCCTCGATGGGGGCGAAGCATTTCGAGGAAGGCACGACCAACGCCGTTCTTGAACTCCGCCGTTTGCCCAAGGGCATCGAACCCGATGCCTGGGTGACCTATGCCCTCGAAGTCCTGACGGTTTATGTCAACTCGTTGAAATCTCCGGCGGCGCGCAAACCATATCTTCGGAAGAATTAATTTCCAAAAATCCCGAACCGCGCCACCGCGACGGTTCATTGCAGGCGATCAGATGAAGAGCTTTACGGCACGAACATCCGAAACCCGACCGGACACGGCGCAACTGGCGGCACCTGGCCGAAGCGGAACGGCCGGCGATGGCGGCGGGTTGCTCGCGACCGCCCTGAATCGCAGTCCGCGGGTTCAGAACCAGTTACATCAGACTCGCCTGTTGAACGGCGGGCCGACGGCGGCAACCCAGGCGAAGCTGGCGTCGACGCTCGCCGCCCGCCCGGTCCAGCGCAGGTGTTTGGCATGCACCGAGGAAGAAGAAACCGTTCAGACCAAGGCTGCGTCGCAGAGCCTGGATTCCGGGCTGACCATCCAGCGAGTTCGAAAAGGCAGGACCGACTCGGGGGAAGAATCATCGGGGGAAGAAGAATCCGAGGAAAAAGTCCAAAAGCCGACAACCAAAAGAAAATCCGAGCCAAGAAATACAACCGCACGAAGACAAACCAGACCTGAAAGTCCGAATGGAGAGAACGTCGAACGGGAACCGCCAAAGACGAGCTTGAAAAGGCCGCGCACGCGAAGCCAAACCGCGAAACTTCAAAGCGAGGGTCCATTCTCCAAAAAACCCAAGCGGGATGACGTCGCGGAAGGCGAAAAATTTAAAAAATCGGGATCGAAGCGAAAAAACCGGCCGGACGGGGACGTGCAATCAGACCAGGACGCGCCAAACTGGAAAAGGCCTAAGCTCGAGGAGACGGAAGAAAAGAAAAAGTTTGAACCTCCCACGACGGAAGGTGAAGCGGTCCAGTTTTACATTGAGCCCTGGGGAGGAATCGAAGGAATCTGGCAGGATGGCTACTGTCTTTCCATCACTGACGATCAGTGCGAGGTCGAGTTTGCCGACAAGATCACCGCCCAGACTTACAGTGTCTTCGGCTCCCTTCGGGTTCCTACGACGGATGTCCGGACGAACCAGTCTATTCGCGAGCGACTTGGAAAAACAAAGGGGAGATCTTCCGACACCGGACCCGATGAATCAAGACAGGCCAGCTCAAAGCAGGCGGAGAAAGCGGAGGCCCTTTATTCGGCCGTCAATCCCCTGCTGCTGTCCAATCCCATTTTCTTTGGACATTTGCTGAAAAATGGTGGTTTCGTCGATTCCCAAACCATCAATGACTCAGCGGAATCGGATGGTGTCAAGGTCAAACTCCCCAAAAAAACGCTCCGGAAAGGCAGAAAAAAGGAACGGTCATATGTTTTTCGATCAAGCAATACCAGCGCGCTTCTCGCCACCCACCTGGAGGATCTGAAAACCGGCGCGAAGGGGTGGACGATTCACGGCAAAACCAGCGACCAGGAAGGGAAAAGTCATTATAAAAAAACCGAGGCGGAACTGAAGAACGAGAAAACCCTCAAGCTTCAGGAGATTGAAAACCAGTTTTTCTTCTTTCAGGGCAGCATCGCAAAGGAACGCCTCACTCTTCCCAAAGGCGATTCCCGAGACAAAATTCATGCGGAAGCTAAGGCGGTCCGCAGCCAGACTTGGCGACATATCCTGGAAGACACAATTCAGGAGTTCAGA
>JAAFHI010000274.1 GCA_013298335.1 Actinomycetota bacterium | reverse complement strand
CGCGGTCCAGCAGTCGATGTGGATGGAGGTTCAGAGTCTGTTGAAACTCCGTCGCGAACATCCGGTGTTGCGTTACGGCGCGACCGCGAATCTCGTCGCGCAGGGCAAGTCCTACGCTTTTCTGCGTGATGACAAAAAGGAAAAGATCGTCGTCGTGACGAATGCGTCCGACAAACCGGCGACCGTCGCCGTTCCGAAGAGCGATGCGCTGCCGTCCGGGCGCAGGCTGACGCCGCTGAATGAAAAGGGAGACGCGGTCACGGTCGGGAACGACGGGTTCTCGGTGTCGCTCCCGGCCTTCGGCTATCGGATTTTCGTGGTGAAGTAAGCGGGGAAGCGCGTCGGTCAGCCCTGTGGCGACAATCCCGCTTCAAGGCGTTCGACGCGCTGCTCCAGTTGCTCAATGCGGGTGAGGGTTTCGTTCTCGATTTCCCGAACCCGCCGCCGCGTCAGTTTGACCTCGCGATGCGTCTCGATGATCGCGCTGAAAGCCCGACCGATTTCCGCTTCGAGGTGTTGCCGCGTTTCACGGATATCCTGTTTCAACTCGACGCGAACCCCTTCGACCCGGTTTTCGAGTCGGTCAAAACGGGTTTCAAGCCCATCGAAACGGTTTTCGAGGTTGTCGAACCTGACTTCAAGGGTAGCGATGCGTGCTTCGAGGACGTCGCGGGTAGAAATGAGTTCCGCGTGCAACTCATCGAAGCGGTTGTTGAGTTGATCAAATCGACTTGAAAGTCCGTTGACCTGGCCGGTCAGCCCGTTGACTTGGCCGGAAAGGTCGTCGAATCGATGCGTGAGTCCGTTGACCTGGCCGGAAAGGTCGTCGAATCGATGTGTGAGTCCGTTGACCTGGCCGGAAAGGTCGTCGAATCGATGCGTGAGTCCGTTGACTTGGCCGGAAAGGTCGTCGAATCGATGTGTGAGTCCGTTGACCTGGCCGGTCAGCCCATTGAACTGGCCTGAAAGTTGATCGAACCGTTCGTCAACGGTTTTGAACTTGCCGTCGATAATTTCAAACTGGCGGTTGACGACCCCGAAGCGGTCGTCGAGCAAGGTTTCTATTCTGGTGAGCAATTCCTCGTTCGTCATTGGGTGAAACTCCTTCGCGAGCGATTGTGCAAACTGTAGCGAGTCTTTCGCCCGAAACCAATCCCGACGTTCGTCCCTGAAATCGGGACGAACCATTCCAAAACTTCTCTCGGCGGTTCGGTGAAATCCGACGCCCGGCTGCGTGAACATCCCTATGCGAATCCTGTGCCACACTCTCGGTTTATTGCTGCTTTTCGGCTCGTTGCAGAATTTTTCCACCGTCCGGGCCCAATCCGGCGCGACCGAGGCCAAGGGACGACCCGGCGCGTCGGCTACCTGGACGTCCGGTCGGAAAACCGGTATCGGAACGAGCTTCGGCCTCGCCTCGAAGGTCTGGTTCACGCTCGGCGAGACGGGCATGACCGAGGTGTACTACCCGACGCTCGACACGCCGAATCTCCGCGCACTCGACTTCATCATCGCGGGCGACGGCGGTTTTCTCGCGTTCGAATCGCGTGACGCACTCACGCGGACGACCGACTGGGTCGAGAAGAACTCGCTCTCCTACAGCCAGACGACGGGCGACGGAAGGCGGTGGAAACTCGAAAAGACCTACACGACCGATCCAAAACGCGACACGTTCCTGATTGACGTGAAGTTCACCGCGCTCGACGGCGGGAAATACACGGTCTACGCGTTGATCGATCCCTCCATCGCCAACAGCGGCATGGGCGACACGGGTTACAACGTCGAGAAAACGCTCGTCGCGACCGATCTCGACCCGCATTACAACCGGCGCATCGCGCTCGCGACGGCGGCCAAACCCGCGTTCGCGCGTGTGTCGAGCGGGTTCGCGGGCACGAGCGACGGCTGGACCGACCTTGTGTCGGACGGAAAGCTCGACGTTGAAAACCAGCGCGCGGCGAACGGCAACATTGTTCAGATCGGCCAGCTCGCGGGCAACACGGCGACCATCGCGCTCGGTTTCGGCGAGACGCCGGATGCCGCCGTCGGCGCGGCGAACGGTTCGCTCGGAGACGGTTTCGCGGCGATTCAGAAAGGCTATGCCGCCGAGTGGAAGGGGTTCGTCGACAAGCTGCCGAAGGTCAACGACATCTACCGCGACCAGTTCGTCGTGGCGGCGATGGGCCTCGCGGCGCATGAAGACAAGACCTACCGCGGCGCGGGTATCGCGAGCATCAGCAATCCGTGGGGCGAGACGGCCAACGCCGATACCAACCAGTCGGGCGGGTATCACCTCGTCTGGTCGCGCGACCTCTATCACGTCGCGTCGGCGTGGCTCGCCATTGGCGACACCGAGGCGGCGGCGCGGTCGCTCGACTACCTGTTCAACATCCAGCAGAAATCCGACGGCAGTTTTCCGCAGAACAGTTGGCTCGACGGACGTCCCTACTGGCCGAGCATCCAGCTCGATGAAAGCGCCTACCCGATCATTCTCGCGTGGCAGTTGAACCGTCACGACGAAAAGACCTACCTGCTGCACGTCCGCCCGGCGGCGGAATTCATCCTGCGCACCGGGCCGTTCACGCCGCAGGAGCGCTGGGAAGAAGAAGAGGGCTACTCGCCTTCGACCATCGCCGCCGAAATCGCCGGACTGGTCTGCGCCGCCGACATCGCGAAGAAACTCGGCAAGAACGACGACGCCCTCCGCTACCTGCGGACCGCCGATCTTTGGGCGGCGGGTGTACAGAACTGGTGCTACACCACGACCGGTCCGTGGGACGACGGCGACGAGGAACGCGGGTACTACTTCCGCATCAACGACAACCTCGACCCCAACGACGGCGCGCCGCGCGAAATCAACAACGGCGGCGGCACGGCGGACGAACGTTTCATCATCGACGCCGGATTTCTCGACCTCGTTCGTCTCGGCATCGTCGCGCCGGGTGACAAAAAGATCGAACGCTCGCTCAAAGTCGTGGACAAGGCCATCCGCGTCGACACGCCGATGGGACCGGCCTTCTATCGGTACAACATGGACGGTTACGGCGAGCGCCCCGACGGCAGCGCGTGGCAGGACAAGAGCAAGGGCCAGGGGCGGCTCTGGGTGTTGCTCACGGGCGAGCGCGGCGAATACGCCGTGGCGCGCGGCGAAAATGCCGAGGTCTACGCCAAAACCATGATGCGCTTCGCCGGTCCCGGCAAGATGCTGCCCGAACAGGTCTGGGACCGCACCTGGCCCGCCGACGCGAAGTTCAAAATCGGCGAGGGCACGGGCTGCGCGACGCCGCTCGCGTGGAGCATGGCCGGATTCCTCCGCCTCGTGATGTCCATCGAACAGAAACGCATCGTCGAACAACCGGCGGTCGTGCGGGAGCACTTTCAGAAGAAGTAGGGGATGGGGGACAGGGGATGGGGCATGGATTTCCTCGCCCTTTGTCTTGAAACAAACAACCCGGAAAAAAGGAAAGGCCGTGAGGAACAACAATTCCCCACGGCCTTTTCAACGTGACGGCGGGCAGGTGGGCGTCAGTGAGTTTGCCGTGCCCAGGGAGTTTGAAGTAGTCCCCAAAACTGGAAATCAGGATTCGGGGACCAGGGTTAAATTGGAAAAAGAGGTAATTTTCTCAAAATTCGCTTTCCACACATCCAGTTCGAACAGTCGCCCCTTCTGATCCAGATTGAGGGTAACCAAAACCTGAACTCCGTCACCATCCTGTAAAGTCAGTTCCGCCGCGACCCGCCCAAACTTCCTGCCGGTTTCATCACAGCCTTTTGGATAAAGAGACAGGCTCCCCATGCCTCCATCCGAAAGGGGTTTCACTTTTATCGAGTCGAGATCCTGAAGGCCGCCCAAGCGGTATCTTGAAATAAACACTTCCAGCAACCTTCTTTCATCAGGCGCAAGATCACGGAACTGAGTGACTTCTTCCAGCATTGATTCTCCTGTCCGCCGAGCGGGTGACCAAACCCGGAACTGAATGCGAATCCACGCGGTCAGAAAAATGGACAATTGACAGTGAATCCAGCCACCGATTTTCAGTTGTCCATTTTCCAGGGGCAGGGAAAAGGACAGGAAACCCCCATGCCCCATCCCCTATTCCCCATGCCCCACTCCAGGCCCTTTCCGGAACGCATCGCCCCAGTCGCGGAGCAGTTCAATCGCGGGGAGGACCGTCAGGCCAAGGTCGGTGATGCGGTATTCGACGTGGGGCGGCACTTCGGGAAAGACGGTCCGGGCGACGAGGCCGTCGCGTTCGAGTTCGCGCAACTGCTCGGCGAGAACCTTGTGGGTGGTTCGCCCGAGGCTGCGCTTGAGTTCGCCGTAGCGCATCACGCCATCCTTCAAACGCCACAAAATCGGCAGCTTCCACTTGCCGCCGATGACGAACAGCGCCAGTTCGACCGGGTTGTTGTATTTCCTGCCGTTGAACTCGAATGCGGGCATGGGTTCGTCCAGTGCTTACCGCGAGGGAAGTATCCTCCCGGAAAGTGCGTACTCCACAGGATTTAAAGTCGTGGCTAGAGTGCCGCCGAAATGAAGTTCACTTTACCTTACGGCGGTATGTATGACGAAACGAGTGCTGATGGTGGTTTCCAATCCGGCGGTGTCCACGACGACGGGCTGGCCGGTCGGGTTCTGGGCGTCGGAACTGATTCATCCCTATGACGCTTTCACGAAACAAGGCTACGCGGTGACGATTGCGAGTCCCGACGGCGGAAAGGTCGTACCCGACGCGCTTTCCGACCCGCGCGACGCAAGCGGTTATTCGAAGGACGACCGCCTGAGCGCGGTGTATCTTGAAAATCCCGATTTCACGAAATTGCTTGAAAACACGCCATCGGTCGGCACGCTCGACCCGGCGGATTTCGACGCCATCGTCGTCGCGGGCGGGCAGGGGCCGATGTTCACCTTTGAAAAGGCGACCGGTTTGCACAAAGCATTCGCGGCCTTTTACGAAGCCGGAAAAGTCTCGGCGGCGCTCTGCCACGGCACGGCGCTCCTTTTGTATCTCGAAGAAAACGGCACGCCGTTTCTGAAAGGGAAGCGCATCACCGGCTTTACGAATCAGGAAGAAGATTTCGCCGATCAGGCCGTCGGGCAGCGCGTGATGCCGTTCCGCATCGAGGACCGCGCCCGTGAACTCGGCGCGACCTTCTTCGCGCGGACGCCCTTCGGCCCGCACGCCATGCGCGACGGACGCCTCATCACCGGCCAGCAGCAGAACAGCGGCGCGGAAGTCGCGCGGCTCGTCATCGAGTCGCTCGAAGGCGGGTTCGAAGCGCGCCGCGTCGCGATGATCGGTCTCGGCAACGTCGGTTTCGGGCTGGCCGACAACCTCGTCCGCGTAGGGCATTCGGTGACGGTCGGCATTCGTGAATCGCAGCCGTCGGAGCGCGTACGCGCCGCACTCAACAACAACCCTGCCATCGCCGTCGCGCCGCTCGCCGAAGCCGTCGCCGGCGCGGAGATCATCTTTCTCGCGACGCCGTTTCAGGCGGTCAAGGAAGCTCTGCGGGGCGCGGGCGATCTGACCGGAAAGATACTGGTGGACTGCACCAATCCGGTCGGGCCGGGTCTCACGCACGGCCTCGACAACCGGCAGTCGGGCGGCGAGTTCATTCAGGCG
>JAAFHI010000906.1 GCA_013298335.1 Actinomycetota bacterium | reverse complement strand
GCCTGCGCCGCCAGTTCAAAAGCCCCGACCGGCAGCATTTCCCCGAACAGCACGATGTCCGGGCGCAGAATCTCCCCCGCCGGGCTTTTCGGCGGGATTTCGGGCAGCGGGTTTTCCGACAGATCGTAGGTTTTGGTCGAACCGAAAGGCCGTCCGCGCCAGATGTTGCCGTGGAGTTCGATGATTTTCGTACTTCCCGCCCGCTGATGAAGGCCGTCCACGTTCTGCGTGACCAGCAGAAATTCCTCGAACTTCCCTTCCGCTTCGGCCAGCGCGACATGCGCCGGATTCGGTTCCAGCCCCTTCAAAACGCCGCGCCGGTAATCGAACCATTCCCAGACGGTTTTGGCGTCGCGTTCGAGCAGTCCGGCGGAAGACAGTTCGGTCGCGGGCATCCCGCGCCAGACCGCCGTGTTGCCGCCCCCGCGAAAGGTCGGGACGCCTGACTCGGCGGACACGCCCGCCCCCGTGAACACCACCACGCGGCGGGCTTCCGCCAGGTAGTTTTTCGCTTTCCGCAAAAGTTCATCACCCATAACAATCTCCGCAAATCATTCGTTGTCACTGTTCAGAGTTCCCCGCTTTAGCGGGGAGAATTTCGGAAATTCGACCTTTTTTCCGCCTGCTTCCCAGAAAAAAATCATGGGCGAAGTCTGATTTTTCCTCAGAAAAAATCCGACTGCCGCGCTTTTTTCCCGCTAAAGCGGGAGACTCTGAACAGGTATCATTCGTTTACTGTACTTTCGGTTCTTCCTTGCCCGGTTCGACCGGGGCCCCGTCCGTCGGCGGATTCAAATCGAGCGAGGCGATCAGTTTCTGCTTGATGTCCTCGATTTGCGCCACCAGCGCCGAGAGTTCGCCCTTTTTCGGTTGCAGCCCGTTCTCCGCGATGGCGAGTTCACCCCGCAGTTTGTCGGCCCGGACCTGAAGGCTGGATCGTACCCTCGCCTCGGCTTCGTCGCGCGAGGCGAACGCCATCGTGGCGAGTTCCGCCCCGATGTTCTGCTGGCGGTTTTCGACCTCGGAAAGTTCGGAACGCATCGCCCGCAAAGCCTTTTCCGTTTCCGAAATCTGGAACTCAAGTGAGCTTTGCCGCGAGTAGAGCGCCCCCAGCAACGCCGACCCGGCCTGCACCTTCCCGGTCCTTTCGAGCGAGCCTACCGCCTTGACCAGTTTGTCCAATTCACGCACGATGGGGTCTTCTTCCGGCTTTGGAGCATCGCCATTCGAACCCGACACCGTCGGATTCTGGCCTTCCACCGGGGTCACGGGGGTCCGGTCCGGCAGGGCGGGAGGAAGCGCGGGAGGCGACGGACGACGTCGCGGGCGCGGGTTCTGGGCAAGCGCGTATGTCGGCATCAGACCGACCAGCAGGAGCGCGAGAAGCAGGATTCGCATCGGAAATTCCTCGAAATCTTGAATAATCTTGAAAGACGACCAGCGAATGCCGACCGTCGCAAACTATACCGTGAGTTGGGAGTTCGTGGAACGCGCGCGTCGCGCCCTCGGCGGTTTCGTCTCCGAATTCGCCCCGACCGAAACGGTGGCCCAGGCGTCGGTGCTGGTGCCGGTCTTCTTCAAATCCGGCGTTCCTTATCTTTTACTCACCAAACGGTCGTCCCATCTCCGCAAACATCGCGGCGAAGTCGCCTTCCCCGGCGGACGGCGCGACCCCGACGAAACGCCGGTCGAGACGGCCCTGCGCGAAACGGCGGAGGAAATCGGCCTCGCGCCCGAAGGTATCGAAATTCTCGGCGCGCTCGATACCTTCCACACCAATACGGGATATGAGGTGACTCCGATCGTCGGGTTGATTCCCTACCCGGTCACTTTTCGCGTCAATCCCCACGAAATCGAGCGGCTGATCGAAGTCCCCCTGCCGGTCATCGCACGCCCCGAAGCGCGGGAAGTTCGCGAAATCGAGGTTTTCGGCACCATCCGCCGCCTCTTTTTCTTCCACTACGCCGACGCCGACCCAATCTGGGGCGCTTCCGGCTACATCGTGCATCGTTTCCTCCAAACCGTTTACCCGCTGCTGACGGACGACCTCCGCAGTGAATCAGCCTTTTGAGAAAGGATGAAGGATGAGGGATGAAGGATGAAAAAGGCGAGGGGCCACGCGCTCTGTTATTTCAGAATCAGGATCACCCGCCCAAAGTCAAAACTCCGAATTCCTCATTTCATCCTTCATCCCTCATCCTTCATCCTTTTATGAGCCACATCGTCATTGCCATCGACGGCCCCGCCGGGGCCGGGAAAAGCACCCTCGGAAAATCGCTCGCGGCCAGACTCGGCGCGCTCTACATCGACACCGGCGCCATGTATCGCGCCGTGGCGCTCAAAAGCATCGGACTCGGCATCATCAACCCCGAAAGCCAACCGGCGCAACTGACGCCGGAACAGGAATCGGCCCTCTCGGAAGTCGCCGAATCCAT
>JAAFHI010000174.1 GCA_013298335.1 Actinomycetota bacterium | reverse complement strand
TTCCGCGCCAGTTCGAGTGGGTCGAGCAAACCGAGATTCAGGTAGGGCGAGACGAGCGAGTGATAGAGCGCGTGCTCGCCGGAGACCATCGCGTCCTCGAACGGCCCGAACCGGTCGAGCCGGTGTTCCAGAAAATCATCGTAGACGGCCCGCGCGTCCGCCCGCGTCACCGCCCATCCGAACGGCTCCATCTCGCCGAACGCATCCGGAAAATCCCGCGCGACCCACTTCATGACCGCTTCCGTAATCGCGTCGGGCGGAAAAATCGGCACCGGCGGAAACCGATGCCCCTTTTCGGGCGTTTCGCGGTTCTCCTTGTCGAAATTCCACGCGCCGCCGGTCGGCTCGCCGTCGGACTCCATCAAAATGCCCGTCTGACGGCGCATCCGGCGGTAAAAGGCTTCCATCACAAGGGTTTTCCTGCCCCGCGCCTGCTTCGCGAAGTCCGCCCGGTCGCTCAGAAAAAGCGTCGTCGGGAGAATTTCAAGGGGAATTCCGGCGGCTCCGACCACGGCGGCGAGCCGGTCGGCCACGCCGTACTCGGACGGCTCCATCATCCGCACCGTTCGAGGTTGGAATTCCGCGACGTGCGCCGCGAACGCTCCGGCAAAATCCGGCTGCTCGCGCCGGTAATCCACCCGCCAGCCGTCCGCGCGGAGTTCTTCCGCGAAATGGCGCATGGCCGAGAACAGTAAAACGAGTTTCTGCTTGTGGTAGCGCAACTGGCGGGCGCGCTCGGCGGACTCGATCATCAGCACAATCGTGTCGGACCGATCCGCGCCGACCAGCGCCGCGTGCGTCGGCGTCAACTGGTCGCCGAGAATCCAGACGGCGGTAGTCATGAAATTCGTGGATGACGTTGAAAAGGAAGGATTTCCTTGGAGGAATCGCATCCTAGCCGCGCGCCTCGTCAGGCGTCGGTATCTTCCAGCGCATTCGGCGGAATTCCGGGATGGCCTCCGGTCAACCGTGTCGCCTCCGACGGATGTCCACCGAATCAACCGTTTGCGGTTTTAAAAAACCGAACCCCTTGCCCGGATTGTTTTCCGGATCGGCAAGATCCTGGTAAACAATTCCGGGCAAGGGGTTCAGTTGTTTCAAAACCTGCAACCGGCGCGAACGTAAAACTGAAAACTCAAAGCTGAAAAACCCCGGATCAGTGTCCGGTCTCGTGACAGTGAACCTTGTCGCCGCTTGGAATCATGTTGACCGACGGACGTTTGAAATTGATTGCCTGCGTTTGGTCAACGGAGTTGGTCATGCTGTAGGCGTCGAAACCGAGGGCGTCCAGATACATGACCAGGTCAAAATCCGACGAAAGATACAGTGACGCCGGGTATCCATCCTGTTCACACAGGGCCAACAGCCGTTCAACCACTTCAAGGGGAGCGAACTGCATTTCCGGGTCTTGAAAACGTGCCATCTCGTTATTGCTCCTTCCACTGGGAAAGTTCCGAGCTTGTTTGTGCAATTTCCGACGCAGGATGGACGTTGCATCTGCGAATTACGTTGCGTCGGGGCGAATGAACCAACCTTGCCGAAAAAGAAGTACCGGTGCAAGACGCGACTCCGGTGGCTTTCCGTACACTGGAAACGCCCGTTTCGGACCCAGGTTCAGGTTGAACCCTGCTTCGGTCAGCTTTCGGCGACTGAATTTCCGGGTTGGTCAGCGGGCGCGGGAGACGACGTCCGCTGACCGAAAAGCGTTTCGAGCGCAAGGAAGAACGCGCCGGTCGAGATGGCGCTGTCGGCAATGTTGAAGGTCGGGAAGTGGCTCGCGCCGACGTAGCAGTCGATGAAGTCGATGACCCAGCCATAGGCCGCGCGGTCAATCGCGTTTCCGAGGATGCCGCCGAGAATCAGCGCCAGGATCGTCAGCATGCGCCATTGCGTCCGCGGCAGGAGAAAACTGTAGGTCCCGATGCCGAGCGCGGCGCAGATCGCGATGCCGAGCAGGATGAAGCGCGTCGAGGCCTCGCCGCTGTTGAACATGCTGAACGCAATGCCCGGATTTTCCGCGTAACTCAGGTCGAGAAAGCCGCCGATGACGGATTTCGTCCGGCCCGGCGTCGTCCGCAACACCGTGTACACCCAGCGCTTGCTCGCCTGATCGAGCAGGACGACCAGCAGGGTAATTCCGAAATAGATGAAGCGGGGCGGCGCAAACGGCATGGGCGGGAACGATTCCTTCCGGGAAAAGTGACGACGGTTCGCCCGCGCGGGGCGACCGCGTCTTCTCTTACACGTTCAGGTCGGGGAATGGAAGCCGGAATGACACCGGATAGGGTGAAATTCCCGTGTCCCGCGCCTCACTTTTACTGTCCCACGGCACTCTGTCGCCGTCCCACGCCACCCTGTCGCTGTCCCACGGCACTCTGTCGCCGTCCCACGCCACCCTGTCGCTGTCCCACGGCACTCTGTCGCCGTCCCACGGCACTCTGTCGCCGTCCCACGCCACTCTGTCGCTGTCCCACGGCACTCTGTCGCTGTCCCACGGCACTCTGCCGCTGTCCCACGGCACTCTGTCGCCGTCCCACGGCACTCTGCCGCTGTCCCACAGCGCCGGGAATCCGCCCTGAACCATTTTCCCGGGGGGAAATTCGGTTCAGGGATGCGATCCGGGCGACGCACGTCGCGCGGGAGCGGTTCAGCCGCCCGTCCTTATATATAAAGGATGAACTTCCCGACGAAAAAGCTGAACCAACCGACGGTTCGGGCGTGTGAAAGGCCGTACAGCACCTTTTTTCACGGTCTCTTTTTCGTTGTGTCCATTTCCGACGAACGTGTCTCACCTTGATTGTGGGGAATGATTCTGTATTATTCGCCGTCCTTCTCGACAATTTGGAGTAGCCTGTGCCGCCCCGATGTCGAAACCTTCATTCTGAACTTACCTTCCGTGCTTTCCGGACGCCTTCATTCTGACGTTATGACGAAGCGATGGTTACTGCGCGCGGCGCTCTGCCTCACGTTGCTGGGATGTCTCCCGGCTGCCGGTCCGAGTGGTCGTGCATGGGCGCAAGACGCGCCGGTGCAACAGCAACTGGTCGAAGATGTGCAGTTCCGCGGCAACCGTCGCATTCCGAACGACACCCTCCGGCTTTATGTCTCAACCAAGCCGGGCGACCTCTACAGCCAGGAGCAGGTCCGGCGCGACTACACGGCAGTGCTCGCGCAGGGCTTTTTCGACGCGCTCAAAAGCAACGTCGTGCTCGAACCGGGCAATTCCGGCGGCGTCATCATCGTCTTCAACCTGACCGAATATCCGGTCATCCGCGATATTCAGTACGAAGGGTTGAAATCGGTTCAGTTGAGCGACGTGCTGACCCGGTTCAAGGAAAAGCGGATTTCGCTCACCAAGGACTCGCAGTACGACCCGGTGCAGGTCAAACGCGCCGAGGAGGAACTGCGCTCCATGCTGAGCGAGCGCGGACGCCCGAAGGCGACCGTCACGTCCGAGACCGAAGACATTTCGAAAACCTCGCTGGTCGTCATCTTCAATATTGACGAAGGCCCGCGCGTCCGCATCGTGAAAATCGACTTCGACGGCAACAAGGTCTTTTCCGACCGCCAGTTGCGGAAGGCGATGAAATACACGAAGCAGTCGAGCCTCTTCACGCGCTTCACCTCCAAGGACGTCTACTCGCCCGAGAAATTCCAGACCGACATGCAGTTGGTCCAGCAGTTCCTGCGCGAAAAGGGCTATCTGCGGCCCACCATCGGCGAACCGGCCATTGAAAACATCGGGCTCGTCGGCGGGGGAATTCCAATTCTGGGCACCCTTTTCTCGAAGAAGTCCGAAGGCCAGAAACTGACCATTCCCATCGACGAAGGCACGCGCTACCGGTTCGGGGAAATCACCTCCGAGGGTTCGACCATTTTCACGCCGGAACAGGTCGTACTGATTTCGGGAATGAAGAAGGGCGACGTCGCCAGCGCGAAAACCATCCGCGAAGGCGTGTATGAGCGGCTCAAGAAAGCCTATGGCAGCCGGGGCTACATTCAGGCCGACACCAACGTCGTTCCCGACTTCAAGCCGCCGACGGGGGGTGAAACGGATGGCGTGGCGAATTTCAACATCACGGTCGAGGAAGGCTCGGTCTACACCGTTCGGACCATCGAATTCACCGGCAACAACAACACCCGCGACAAGGTTCTGCGCCGCGAACTGCTGGTCGGCGAAGGCGAGCCCTACAATCAGGAACTGATGGAATACAGCACGCTCCTGCTCAACCAGCTCGGTTTCTTCGAGGAAATCAAGAAGGAAGACCTTCAAACGTCGACCGACGAGCGCAACAAGACGGTCGACATCACCATCAAGGTGAAGGAAAAGGGCCGCCAGCAGATTCAGTTTTCGGGCGGCGTCTCGGGCGTCGGCGGTTCATTCATCGGACTGACCTACACGACCAACAACCTTTTCGGCTACGGCCAGAGCATTTCGGCGGACGTCCAGATCGGAAACCGCCAGCGCAACATCTCGCTGTCCTACTCCGATCCCTACTTCCTCGACCGTCGTATCGGCTTCGGGGTGTCGGTCTTCAGCCAGCGCTTCAAATACGCCGACGGTCTGTCGGGCGTCGGCGTCGGCAACGGGCTCTTCGGCGGCTTCAACATCGACGACCGGTTCCTCTTTACCAGCTCCAGCACCGGGGCGACCGTGTCGCTGTCTTCCCCGCTCGGCGTTCTGACCAAGCGGTTCAGCAAGATCGCGCGCTTCACCCGCGTCGGGGTTTCCTACGGGTTCAGCACCTCGAAAATCACCGACCCGCCGGTCAATACCGACAACGATCCGACCAACAACATTCTCGTGACCTTCGCCCAGCCGGGCATCACCGCGAGCACGCTGTCGCCGTCCATCGTCTACAACACCGTCAACAGCCAGCTCGATCCGACCAGCGGGCGCAACCTGTCGCTCAGCATGTCGTGGTCGGGTCTGGGCGGCAAGGTCAAGACGTTCTCGCCCTCGGTCGAATATCGCGAATTCCACGCCTTCAAGTTTCTGGCCCGCGGCGACAAGCCCGCGGTGCTCGGACTGCGTTTTCTCGGTTCGCACAGCAGCCCCTACGGAACGCCCTTCCAGAGCAACTCGTTTGCCTTCATCGGGGGGATTCCGCTCCAGAGCCGGACCTTCACCGGCGGTGAATTCACGATTCGCGGCTACAACATCCGTTCGATCGGCCCGATTGCCGAACTTCTGGATTTCCGGACCACCTCGAACGTCCGCGTCGTGGACGCCGTCACCGGACAGGTCCTCCAGCCCGGCGTGCAGGTCTCGCCGACCGTGATCAGCGATTACACCTACACCGACCGCCTGTTTGCGTCGCCCGCCGGTCAGCCGCGCTTCTTCCTCGTCGGCGGCGACTCGCAGGTACTGCTGAACGTCGAGTACCGAATTCCGATTGCCGGCCCCTTCTCGGCGGCGCTGTTCGCCGACGCCGGGTCGGCCTTCAACCTCCGGAAAATCGGCAACCAGAGCATCACCACCAATCCGCTGTCGGCGTTCCTCGGTCCCGATCCGTTCTCGCTGAACTCCGGCACGATCTTCCTGCGCCCCGACGGCACGCGCGACCCGAATCCTCCGAATCCGCTTCCGACCGGCTACCGCGCCGCCATCGTGCAGGCCTCTCAGGTTCAGCGGACCGAAATCGACCTTCGGAACTCCCTCGGCGGCATCGGACGGAATTTCCGTTCGTCGATCGGGGTTGAAGTACAGGTCAACCTGCCCGTGCTTCAGGTGCCGTTCCGCCTTATCTTCGCGTACAACCCCGGTGCCAAGACCAACATCTTCGACCCACGCCAACTTGGTATTCGCGAGCAGCGCACCACGATTCGTTTCACCGTCGGCAGAACCTTCTGATGCGCCGGTCAATGTTTCCGGCTTCGGGTTTCCGACGCCGATGAGAAAGAGAGAGAGTTTCCATCCATGAAGTTTTTCCCCGTCCTTATCCTGACTGTCCTGACCAGCCTCGGCCTGGGTGCTTCCGCCGCGGCCCAGACCGCCCCCGCCCAGTCATCGGCCAAGATCGCCGTTGTCGATACCAGTTCCTTCAACGGACTCATCGTCGAATTCCGTCAGCAGATCGAAGTTCTGTCGAACGAATTTCGCCCCAGTACCGAATCCCTTCAGAAAATGGGCGCTGAAATTCAGGCCGAGGACGACGCCCTCCAGCGGCTCGCCGATTCCCTCGCCCCGGAAATCCGCCAGAAGCGGATCGAAGAACTCGAAAAGAAGAAAATCGACTTCAAACGGAAGCAGGAAGACCTGAAGGATGCCGTCGACAAGCGCGCCGGGATCGTGCTCGGCCCGCTTCAGGAGAAGATCGGCAAAGCCCTCGAAGCCTACGCCAAGGAAAAGGGCATCCAGATTATGCTCGACGTCGCGACCGCGGCCAAAGCCGGCGGCCTCATCTACATCGCGCCCGGCATTGATATCACCGACGACTTCGCCGCCAAATACAACGCGGCCAACCCCGGCAGGAAACCCACCGGAACGACTCCCGGTCAGTAGTCAGTAGTCAGTAGTCAGTAGTCAGTAGTCAGTAGCCAGTAGTCAGTAGCCAGTAGTCAGTAGTCAGTAATGAAAAGAAAGAACCCACGCCGGATCAAGGGCGTGGGTTCTTTTTTTGTAGGTGAAACCATCCGGCTGACTGCCGACAACTGGCGACTGACTGCTGGCTACTGACTGCCGACAACTGGCGACTGACTGCTGGCTACTGACTGCTGGCCACTGACTGCTGACTACTGACTACTGACTACTGACTGCTGGCCACTGACTGCTGACTGCTGTATATGCGACTCCAGAAACCACAGGGTCTTGTCCACCGCGCGGGAAATTCCGGTGTAGAGATCGGCGGTGTCGGCGTCGCC
>JAAFHI010000852.1 GCA_013298335.1 Actinomycetota bacterium | reverse complement strand
AAGCTCAGATTTCCGATGTACAGTTTCATGCCCATGTCTGTGCCTCTTCCTCCGCCGTCGGAGGACAAACGTGGAACCCGGCCCGGCCTCAGAGAACGGTGCGAACGAAGGCCGAGCGGCGACGCGAGTTCGATAAACGGGGTCCGAGTGTCATTAACCATCCTATCTCCGACTGATCCGACACCGCCGTTGCCGTTACCGTCTCTAACGAGGCACGTCACCGTTGATGAGCAAGAGAAGGTTGTGAAACGAGTTGAATATACTGTCGTCCCCAGCCGATGACAACAACTGAGGTCGGAGATTGACGCCGTTATTTTCCGCGAACGTAGCGCTTGGCGATCATGTAGATGATGAAGCCGTCCACGAAGGCGACGAACAGCCCCGCCAGCTTCTGAACCGGGCTGGTCTGGGCCATCAGACCCACGACGAAAAACGAGCCGAACATGAAGACGATGAAGCAGGCCATCAGCCCTTCCATCGCATCGATAAGGGAAATGGTTCGTTTCGGGGCGGCGACCGCCTTGGCTGGAATTCGGTTGCGACCGGGCATGGAGTACCGCCTGTGACAAGGGTGCGGACCGGTCGTGTTGCACCGCTCCGTTTTCCAATGTAGTTTCCGGTTACCTCTCTTACCAAAAAGATTTTCGGACGCATCTCCGGGAATCGCGACTCGCCTTCATCCCACGATTCACGCCATGTCAGATTTTTCAAACCGCCTCGAACGCATCTACCTCGGCGAACGTCCGTCGCACGCCGAATGGCTCGACCTGATTTACCACGCGCCGCTCGACGACCTGCTCCACTGGGCCGACCGCCTGCGCGCCGATTTTCACCCGGACAACGTCGCCACCTACGTCATCGACCGCAACGTGAACTATTCCAACGTCTGCACGTCGGTTTGCGCGTTCTGCGCGTTCTATCGCCCGCCGGGACACCCCGAGGGCTACGTTCACGACTATGAAACGCTCTACCGCAAAGTCGAGGAGATGATGGAACTCGGCGGCAGCGGCATTCTGATGCAGGGCGGGCTGCACCCCGATCTCAAGCTCGAATGGTACGAAGAACTGCTCCGGCAGTTCAAAAGCCGCTACGGCATCCACCTGCACTGCTTTTCGCCGCCGGAAATCCTCAACTTCACGCGGGTCAACAACTTGTCGGCGAAAGAAGTGCTGCAACGCCTGCGCGACGCCGGCCTCGACTCGATTCCGGGCGGCGGCGGCGAGATTCTGGTGGATGAAATCCGCAAGCGCCGCCGGACGGAATGCATGGGCCAGGAATGGCTCGACATCATGGAAGCGGCGCACGAACTGGGCATTCCGACAACGGCGACCATGATGTACGGCATGGGCGAAACCGACGATCACCGCATTGAACATTTGCGGATGCTCTACGATTTGCAGGAACGCACCCATGGCTTCATTGCCTTCATTCCGTGGACGCTCCAGCCCGACTTCGTGCCCATCGGCAAGGTGTTTCCCGACCGCATCGAACCCGAAATCTACCTGCGCTGGTTCGCCGCCTCGCGGCTCTACCTGCGGAACATCAGGAATTTTCAGGTGTCGTGGCTCACGCAGGGCTTCGACGTGGCGCGGCGCGCGCTGCACGGCGGTGCGAACGACATGGGCAGCATCATGATCGAGGAAAACGTCGTTTCGGCGGCGGGCGCGAAACACAAGGCGGACGAGGACATGCTCACCGGCCTGATTCGTACCGAAGGGTTCCATCCGGTTAAGCGCAACGCCGCTTATAAGCGTCTGGGAGTCTTGGAGTCGGGCGTCTAGGAGTCAAAAGACAGATTGGATTTGATGAAACGCGGGCGGCGTCCTTTACCGCCCGCGTTTTATTTGGACAACCGCTCGGAAAGGTTTGCCATCGCCTCGTTCCACTTGGTGTTTCCTTCCCACATGTCGACGAGTTCCGAAGGGTCCTGCTGAACTCTTTCAACGACGTTCAATGCCTTTCGAACAAGTTCGTCGGATGGGGCCAACGGATGTGCTTTTACCCAATTCGAAACGGTTTCCGTGTACGAATCGACCTTTCCGGGAAAACCTCGAAGCCATGCGACCATTTCCGCCGCCGCAACGGCCTGCTCGCCGTCACGCGAGTCCAGGTAATCGGAACCCGCGTCAAGAACGGTCTGAAGTGTTGCCTCGATGAACGAGAGATCCTCGGAATTCTCCAGCTTGTAGGCCCAGTCACAGGCCGAGTCATTCCCAAAACTTTCGGTACTCCACGAACCCATAAAATACTTCCTTTCAAGTACTTATCCGCCGAATTGTTTCTCGCACAACTCGAATTCCTTTTGAGCTTCAAGAAGAACGGCTTCCCGGTGCTTGGCCGGTATCCTCTTTTCGACCAATGCGTACCATTGCTCAAAAGCCACTTTTGATTCCTGAAAATCTTTTTTTCCGAAATGAACACTCACGGACTGAGGAAACTGCTGGGCAAGAATGCGTAAACACTGGAGAGAGGCAAGTATCGACTGCTCAGGACAGGGCAAACGCATCTTAAAGAGTAGTGAATGGAAGAAATAGGTGACTTCGGTTTAGTGTTGTCGCCATGACGACACCGAAACAGAAGACGCTGGTTGAGATTTTTTCCGGGATTTCCGATCCCCG
>JAAFHI010000961.1 GCA_013298335.1 Actinomycetota bacterium | reverse complement strand
GGCCCTCACCCTGACCGGCGTCATCATCGGGACCGGGGTGGTGACGACCGTCGGGGCAGTGCTGGCGGGCGTTTCGCAAAAAGTGGCCGACATCACCGAGAAAAGCGCGCCCAACATCGTCTATTTCACCAAGGAAGATAAAATCGGGCCGTCGTTCCGGCAACCCGACGCCGAGGAACGCCAGCGCAAGGAACTCACCCTCGACGATGCCATCGCCGTTTCCGAGCTTCCTTCGCCCGACGGCGTGTCGCCACAGAAACTGCGCGGCGACTACGGCCCGACGCCCGATCCGCCGAAGATGCAGGCGAACGGTCACGAAGCCATAAACCCTTTGGTTCTCGGAGTGTGGGAAAATTTTCCCGACTTGCTGAGTGTCCCGATTCAATCCGGACGCTTCTTTACCCAGACCGAACGTCGGATGCGGGCATCCGTCGTCATCATCGGCAGCGGCATCGCCCGGCAGCTTTTTCCGGGACTCGACCCGCTGGAACGGGACGTCCGGCTCGACGGTCGGGTGTACCGGGTGATTGGCGTCCTGACCGACGCGCCGGGCGGCGGGATTCTCGGCAGCGACGATCTCAACGAGCGGACGGTCTACATTCCTTTCGAAACTCTCCAGCGGAATTACCCGGAAATCGAGAACACGCTGATTGTCGTCCGGGCGCGGAAAGGCGAGACCGACCGCGTGACCGCCGAGGTAACCGAATTGCTCCGACGGCGGCGGAACGTGCCCTTCGACGCGCCGAACAACTTCGGGGCGAATCGGGCCGAGCAGATTTTCGACGTGGTCAACCGGATTCTCGACGGTATTTCGGCCATTACGCTGCCGATTACGCTCACCAGTCTGCTGGTTGGCGGCATCGGTGTGATGAACGTGATGCTGGTGGCCGTTCGCGAGCGCGGGCCGGAAATCGGGGTCCGACGCGCGATGGGCGCGACCCGGCGGCACATACTGGCCCAATTTCTGGGCGAAGCGGTGGTCCTGACCGGCGTCGGAGGCGTCATCGGGATTCTCGCCGGACTGGGAGTCGCGTTCGCCTTTCGGTACGGCCTCGGTTTTCCGGCGGTGGTGCCGATCTGGTCCATTTTTGCCGGCGCGGGCGGCTCGGTCGTCATCGGCCTGCTCGCCGGGGCGATTCCCGCCTGGCGGGCCGCCCATCTCGACCCGGTCGCGGCCATGCGGGGAGATTGAGCACGCCTTGGTTCGTGTTACTTTGGCCGGAATTTTCTGTAACGTTTTTGTTACGTTTATGTTACTGTTTTTGATACACGGAGAAAAAACTGCGTGAAAATTTCAAAATTCAGTGGAGGGTACCGTCATGGTTCAAAACATTTCGAACATTGTTTCAAACGAAAAGTCCTCCCTGAGTAGTACGGTAAACCTTTCTGAAGAGATGACTTCCGTCAAGAAGTGGCAAGTCGCGCTGCCGCTCATGGGAGCGCTTTTCGGTGGGTTCTTCCTGCTCGTTCTGGCTTGGGCGTGCGATCCGGCCAGTTGGGAAACAGTTTCCCGTTGAGCCTCAAGTCGGTTTTCCATGTTACACGGATGATTTGAACTTCATCGGAAGTCCGGCCACCAGAAAATGAACGTCATCGGCCTCGGCGGCGAATCGCTGATTGATTCTTCCCAGACAATCGCGATACGCCCGCCCGAGGTGCGTGTCCGGCACAATCCCAAGTCCGACCTCGTTCGAAACACAGATCACCCGACGTTGCCGGCAGAGCCGAAACAGTCGTTCGGCGTTTGCGCGGAGGCGTTCTTCCGCCGCTTCGGCTGAATCAATTTTCATCATCCAGTTTGAAACCCAGAGCGTCAGGCAGTCGATCACGACGACCGCCCCGGCCGGCGTGCGTTCGAGCGCCCCGGCGAGGTCGAGCGGTTCCTCCATGGTACGCCAGTGCGGCGGGCGCTCGGCCTGATGCCGGTCGATTCGCTGGCGCATGTCGTCATCGAGCGCTTCCGCCGTGGCCAGAAACCAGACTTCTTCGGTTTCACCGGGAATGAGGGTCAGCGCAAAGGTGCTTTTGCCCGAACGCGCGCCGCCAAGAATCAGGGTCAGGGAAGGAAGAGGGTTCACGTCGCTCTCTCTAAAATATTGTGAGAAAACAGGTTATTGGAAGTTTGCCTAATCTTCGTAGTCAAGCCGGTTGACCGCGTTGTGCTCGACCGAAAATTTGTTCGAGTCGTACCGCTGGACGGTGGCGATGTTGCGATGGCCGGTCATGGCCTGAATATCGCGGTAGGAAATGCCCTTGTCGAGCGCACGCGTGATCGCCGTGTGACGGAAGACGTGCGGACT
>JAAFHI010000249.1 GCA_013298335.1 Actinomycetota bacterium | reverse complement strand
TTCGCTCGCGCTGGCGCAGCAGAACCTCAAGTCCTTCAATGACATCGTCGCCGTGAACGCGGTCCGGGTCCAGGCGGGCGACCTCGCCCCGGTGGAACTCGTGCGGACGCGCATCGCCGCCCTGCAACTGGGCAATTCCGTCACGCAGGCGCAGTCGCGGTTGCGGACGGCGAAGAATCACCTCCAGCTTCTGCTCGGGCGGTCGAGTCTCAACGACGACTTCGAAATCACCGACGATTTCCGTCAGGACTCGACCCCGGTCACCTTCGACGAACTGCTCGACAGCGCCTACCAGTTCCGACCCGACATCCAGGCCCTCCGGAACGAACAGGCCCGCAACGCCGCCGACATCAAGCTCCAGATTGCGCAGGGCAAGGTGGATTACAGCGTCGGCGTCGCCTACCACCGGCAGCAGAACGCGAGCGGCACGGCCAACGCCAGCTCCCTCGGCGTCTATTTCAGCGTGCCGCTGCCACTGTTCAACCGGAATCAGGGCGAAATCGCCCGCGTGAGGCAGGAACAGCTTCAGATCGAAACCCGCCTCAACGCGCTCCGCAACAACATCCGCGACGAACTTCAGGATGCGTTCCAGCGCTACCGGACCTCGCGGACGCTGCTCGACAGCTATGAAAACGGGCTGCTCGAACAGGCGCGCAACGTCCTGACCACCACCGAATATTCCTACCGTCGGGGCGAGGCAAGCTTCCTCGAATATCTGGATGCGCAGCGGGCGTTCAACGAGACCACGCAGGGCTATATCGAAGCCCGCGCCGATTTCGCCAAGGTGCTCTATGACCTCGATTCGATTACCGGAAAGGCCGTCAAGCCGTGAAGAAATCACTTTTCCTGATCCTGTGTCTCGGCGCGAGCGGCTGGCTCGGCGTCGCCTGCAAGAAGGGAAGCGGGGAGGCCGCTCCCGCCATTGAGAAGAAGGCCGGGGCATCCTCCTCCGCGCCCGCTGAAAACGCCGGAGCCGACCCGAAACTGGTGCGGATTCCCGCGGATTCCCCGCAGCTTCAACAGGTCAGGGTCGAGCCGGTGAAGGACCTCGACATGCCCGGCGACGAGGTCGTCTCGCCGGGGCAGATCGAGGCCAACCCGAACCGCATTTCACGGGTACTGCTGCCGCTCGGAGGCCGTGTCACCAACGTCTCGGTCAAGGTTGGCGACCGGGTGAAGGCCGGGCAGGTGCTGCTGATGGTTGAAAGCCCGGACGGCGACGCCGCCATCAAGGATTACATCCAGGCCGAAGCAGGCCTCGCCGACAACAACGCCGATTACAACAAGGCGCAGCATGACTACGACCGGTTGCGGGACCTCTTCGAACACAACGCGGTGGCGAAGAAGGAAGTCCTGAGCGCGGAACAGGGCGTCGCCCATACCCGCGCGGGCGTCGAGTCGGCCAGGGCCCTGCGCGACCAGACGCGTCGCCGGCTTGACATGCTCGGTCTCGAACCGGGCAAGTACGGCCAGAAAATCGCCGTTCGCGCTCCCATCGGCGGACGGATTCTCGACCTCGCCGTGGCGCAGGGCGAAAACCGCAACGACACGTCCACGTCACTGATGACCATCGCCGACCTTGATTCGGTGCTCGTGACGGCCAACGTGCCGGAAAGCCAGATCCGGTTCATCCGCATCGGCGAGAGCGTTCAGGTCGAAATGTCGGCCTATCCCGGCGAGAAGTTCACCGCGCGGGTCAAGCGCATCGCTGACGGCGTCGATCCCCAGACCCGCACCATCAAGGTTCAGGCTGAACTCCCGAACACGGGCGACCGCTTCCGTCCGGAGATGTTCGCCCAGATTCGCCAATCGCATCAGGTCACGTCCGTGCCGGCGATTCCCGGCTCGGCGGTCGTGCAGCGCGATGGCCGAACGGTCGTTCTGGTCGAGAAGGAGCGCGGCGCTTTCGAGGTCCGCGAAGTGAAACTCGGTCAGCGTTCGGGAGACCAGGTGGCCGTTTCGAGCGGTCTGACCGGCGGCGAACGCATCGTGACCGACGGCGTGATGCTGCTGATGAAGTGAAGAGAAAAAGGGATCAGGGAACAGGAATCAGGGATCAGGGCAATCGGAAAAAATCTGAAGTCCAATACCTGGAGTCCACTACCTGCACCCCGTGCCTTTCTTAAACTCTGATTCCTGACCCCTGTTTCCTGATTCCTGATCCCTTATGATCGAACTTCCCCAAATTGCACTCCAGCGGCGAATCGTCGTTCTGGTCGCGGCCCTGCTGCTCGTCGGCATCGGCGTGGTGGCGCTGACGCAGTTGAAAATCGAGGCGTATCCCGACATTTCGGATACGCAGGTGGTGGTGGTTTCGACCTATCCGGGCTACGCGGCGGAGGAAGTCGAAAAGCAGGTTTCGATTCCCATCGAACGCGCGCTCAACAGCGTGCCGAACGTCATCAGTCGGCGGTCGCGGACGATCTTCGGCCTGTCGGTCGTCGAACTGACCTTTGCTGACGGCGTGGACGATTACTTCGCGCGCCAACTGGTCCTTGAAAAGCTGCGCGACGCGGATCTGCCCGCCGGAGTGCAGCCGTCGCTCGGTCCGCTTTCGACCAGTATCGGCGAGATGATTCGCTATCGCGTCGAGGGCAGGCCGGATGTCTCGGAAATGCGGTTGCGGGAAGTGCAGGACTGGTTCGTCGTGCCGCGACTGCTTCAGGTGCAGGGCGTGGCCGACGTGACCGTGTTCGGCGGTCCGGTCCGGCAGTATCAGGTCGAAATCGACCCGCTGGCGCTCGAAAAGTACGGTCTGTCGATCAGCCAGATCGCCGACGCCATCAACGCCAACAACCAGAACGCGGGCGGCGGCGTCATCGACAACCGGCAGCAGAGCCTCGTGGTGCGCGGGGTCGGTCTGGTCAACACCATCGCCGACATCGAGAACATCGTGGTCGGCGAATCGAAGGGAACGCCGGTGTTCGTCCGTGACGTGGCGAAGGTGAAGATCGGGGCCGCGCCGCAGACCGGCGTGTTCGGGTGCAACGACAAGCAGGGCGGCACCGAAGGCATCGTGCTGATGCGCCGGTGGGAAAACCCGACCGAACTCCTCGAACGGCTGCACGACAAGGTCGCCGAACTGAACGGACTGCTCGAACCCGAAGGCATCAGGATCGTCACCATCTACGACCGGAGCGAACTCGTCGAAAACACGCTCCACACGGTCGTCCACACGCTCATCGAGGGACTGCTCATCGTCATCTTCGTCCTGATGTTCTTTCTGGGGAGCGTCCGGGCGGCGCTGCTGACGGCCATCACCATTCCGCTGTCGCTGCTGTTCGCGTTTCTGTGCATGAAAGCGTCGGGCGTGCCGGCCAACCTGCTCAGTCTGGGCGCGCTCGATTTCGGCATCATCGTGGACGGCTCGCTCGTCATGGTCGAGCACATCCTGCACGCCCTGGGGCATCACCACGAACATGGAAACCAGAAGCCGGGGAGCGTCTTTCAGGCGATCCGGCGGTCGGCGCTCGAAATCGAACGTCCGATTTTCTTCTCGATGGCGATCATCATTTCGGCCTACATCCCGCTGTTCACCATGCAGCGGGTGGAGCGGCGGCTGTTCGCACCGATGGCCTTTACCGTGTGCAGCGCGCTGCTCGGGTCGCTCCTGCTGTCGCTGACGGTGGTGCCGGTGCTCGCAACGTACCTTTTCAAGAATGGCGCGAAGGAATGGGAAAATCCGCTCGTGCGCTGGCTGCGCCGCGGGTACGGCGGCATTCTTGAAATCACGATCACCCGTTCGAAACTGGTCGTGCTGGCCGCCGCGCTGGTCGTGGCGGCGGCGATGGGCGTGGCCAGCCAACTCGGTTCGGAATTCCTGCCGCAACTCGACGAAGGTTCCATCTGGGTGCGGGCGATTCTGCCGCCGGGCATTTCGCTCCAGAAATCCGCCGACATCGCGAGTGAAGTCCGCAAGACCATCAGCGAATCCGCCGAAATCAAGCTGGTCATGTCGCAGACCGGGCGCAACGATTCGGGGACCGATCCCTACGGCCCGAACCGGAATGAACTGCTGGTCGATTTGAAGCCCTACGACACGTGGGCCAAAGGGAAAACCAAGGCCGACCTGGTGGATGAACTGTCGAAGAAGCTCAGCGCGCGGATTCCGGGGGCCACGTTCAGCTTCGCCCAGCCGATTCTCGACAACGCGACCGAGGCGGCGACCGGGTCGTCGGCGGATCTGGCGGTCATCATTTCCGGTTCGGATCTGAAGACGCTGCGCGAACTCGGCGACCGGACGCTCGACGTACTGAAACAGGTTCCGGGTGCCGCCGACACCGCCATCGAGCAGGAAGCCGATCAGGCACAGTTGAGCATCACCATCAACCGGCAGTCGGTCGCGCGCTACGGCATCAACGTGAGCAATGTCGAGCAGATCATTCAGATGGCCATCGGCGGCCAGACGACCGGCAAGGTCTTCGAGGGCGAACGCAGTTTCGACATCTCCATTCGCTTCTCACAGGATGCCCGCGGCAATGCCGACGCCATCGGGAAAATCCTGATTCCCACGCGCGAGGGCGGGCGCGTCCCGCTCGATCAGCTCGCGGAAATAAAGGTCATCAACGGGTCGAGCATCATCGCCAGGCGCGAAAACCAGCGCCAGATTACGGTTCGAACCAACATCCGCGGACGCGATCAGGGCAGCTTCGTGGCCGATGCCCAGAAAGCCTTCGCGGCTTCGATCACGTTGCCCAAAGGGTACGACGTGGACTGGGGCGGTCAGTTCGAAAACCTCGCCCGCGCCAAGCAGCGGCTGACGCTGATTCTGCCGATTACGCTCGTCCTGATTTTCGGCCTGCTGTTTATGATGTTCGGCTCGACGCGCTACGCCGGACTGGTCCTCGCCAGCGTTCCGTTTTCACTGGTCGGCGGCGTGGTGGCGCTCTATCTGCGCGGCATCAACCTGAGCGTTTCGGCGGCGGTGGGCTTCATCTCGCTGTTCGGCGTGGCGGTCATGAGCGGGGTGCTGATGGTGGCCGAAATCAACCGCCTGCGGCGCGACGAGGACCGGCCCTTCCGCGCCTCCATCATCGAAGGCGCGCTGACCCAGATGCGGCCCATTCTGATGATGATTCTGGTGGCGCTGCTCGGCATGGTCCCGGCGGCGCGCGCCACCGGCATCGGGTCCGACGTGCAGCGTCCGCTGGCGACCGTGGTGGTCGGCGGCCTGCTTTCAACCCTGTTTCTGACGTTGCTTGCCCTGCCGAGTCTGTATTTCATCGTGGCCGACAAGGTCTGGCGGCGACAGACGAAGATGCCGAACGATTTCTCCGAGCCGGTGTCCGAAACGGTTTCGTTTTATGACCGGACGGCGGGTCATTCGGACAGCGGGCATGTGGAATCCGACATGAAACCGGATGAACCGAAGGAACCTTCCGAAACAGCGGGTGCCGCCGAACCGGTTTCCGAAATCGTCGAGCCAGCCGATGTACTTGAGAAAAACATCCAGGAGGACCACCCGTGAAGCGATACCTGACCGGTCAGGCCCAGATGCTCCAGATTTTTATCGGCGAGGACGACCTGTGGGGCACGGAAGTGCTCTATGAAGCCATCATCCGGAAACTCCGCATGCTCGGCGTCATCGGGGCCTCGGCCCACCGCGGCCTCATGGGATTCGGGCAGCAGCAGCGCATCCACAAGTCGGGACGGCTCGGGCTTTCCACCGAACTTCCCGTCACGATCACGGTGATCGACACCCCGGAACACATCCAGCGGGTCCTGCCGGTCATTGACGAAATGATCGCGGATGGCGGGCTGGTGGTACTTTCGACCGTGCAGGTCATCAAACACGAGTAGCCCGAAAACCACATTTTCAAATCTGTAATGTCCCTGAAAGGTGGACGAAAGGTTGTGGCGCGTACGCTTGTATTCGCTTTCAGGAATTTTCGACGCCCGG
>JAAFHI010000132.1 GCA_013298335.1 Actinomycetota bacterium | reverse complement strand
ACCCGTGGCCGGATGGTGACGTCCCTCGCTGACGCGCGGAGTTCCACGCCCGTCGGTCGGTCGGTATGGAACCCCGCGCGCCGGCAACGTGGGCTTTTTCCATTTTGCTTCCGTCTTTTGCGGGCGGCATGCTACAAGCGAAACACGCCAATCAGACCCGCAAGGAACGCTCATCCGCCATGGAATTCATTGAAAAAGTCCGCCTGATGGACGCCGTCGCCATGCAGCGCGCGCTCGCGCGCATGGCCTCCGAGATCGTCGAACACAACAAGGGCACCGAAAACCTGCTCATCACCGGCATCCGCCGCCGGGGCGTGCCGCTCGCCGAACGCATCGCCGACGCCATCGAGAAACTCGAAGGCGCGCGCCCGAAACTTGGCGTGCTCGACATCACGCTCTACCGCGACGATCTTTCGCTGGTCGCGCCGAAGCCGGTTCTCAACGCGACCGAAATGCCGGAGGACATCTCGCCCTACACGATCGTGCTGGTGGACGATGTGCTCTACACCGGACGGACCATCCGCGCCGCGCTCGACGCGGTGTTCGACCTCGGGCGTCCGAAATGCGTCCAGTTGGCGGTGCTGGTCGACCGCGGCCACCGCGAACTGCCGATTCAGGCCGATTACGTGGGCGAGAAAGTTCCGACCAAGGCGAGCGAAATCGTCAAGGTCATGGTCGAAAGCATCGACGGCGCCGAACAGGCGATCATCGTCGAACATGCCTGACGCCGCCCGGCGTCCGAACGGTCCACAATTCAATTCGGGGGAGTGACGGCGGCGTATGCGAATCCGACTGTTCGTTTTCTGCGCTTTGGCCTGCCTGTACCCGCTGTTTTCGGCCGTCGCGACCGCGCAGTCGGAAGCCGGGTCCATTTCCGGCATCGTCACCGACCGCAGCAACGCGCCCGTCGCGGGGGCGAAAATCGTCGTCGTCTCGGTCGCGACCGGTTCGAACCGGCTGACGCAGTCCGACGACGACGGACGTTTCTCGATCAACAGCCTGCTCCCCGCCGACTACCGGGTTTCCATCGACGCCACCGGGTTCGCGCCCCGGACCTTCACGACAAACGTCACGGTCGGCGGTCGGACGACCCTCGACGTGTCGATCGACGTCCGGCAGGTGACGGACGCCATCGAAGTCAGCGCGCTCCCCTCGGAAACCGCCGTGCCGGCCCTGACCACGCTCGTCAGTCAGCCGCAAGTCGTTGATCTGCCGAATCTTGTCCGTGATCCCTACCTTTTTGTCCGGCTGTCGGGGAACGTCAATCAGACCTTTTCCAACGCGAGCGGCCTCGGCTACAGCCTCAACGGCCAGCGTCCGACCGGGACGACCATCCTGCTCGACGGGGCCGACAACGTCGCCTACTTCACGCTCGGCGTCGGCCAGCCCGTGCCACTCGATTCGGTGCAGGAATTCAGCGTGTCGTCCGGCGTATTGACGGCGGACCTGGGCCGCGCCGGGGGCGGCGTCGTGAATGTGGCCACGAAAAGCGGCGGCAACGCGTTTCACGGCACGCTCTACGCCTTCAACCGCGTGTCGGCGCTCGCATCGGCGGGGTTCGACGCGAATGCCCAGAATCGCGGAAAAGCGGTCTTTACCCGGAATCAGTTCGGCTACTCGGTCGGCGGACCGATCAAAAAGGACCGCCTGTTTTTCTTTTCGAGTTTTGAAGGCATTCCGGTCCGCAGCACTGCCCAGATCGGCCAGTTCATCATCCATCCGGAATTCCGGCGGCTGTCGAGTCCGGCTACGCAGGGTTTTTTCAATTTCTATTCGGACGGCTATGCCACGCCGGTCATCAATGGACGGATCGTCACCATCGGTCAGCTTCCCGACGCGATGCTGCAAACCCGGTTGCTCGAAGTGCTGCCGGGATCGACGCCGGATACGCCGGTGCTCGGCGAAGTCATCCGGGCGGTGCCGGTGGATGTCGGGGCCGATCTTCCGCAAAACTCGTTTCAGACGGTGAACCGGCTCGACTGGACGATCAGCGACCGGACGTTTCTCTATCTGCGTTACGCCTACCAGCAGCGCGACACGCTGCCCGGTTCGGTTTCAAGTTCGCCGTATCCCGGTTTCGAGGTCAAGGATTTCAACAGCGGTCACAACGGCCTCGTCTCGCTGACGCGGGCCTGGTCGCCGACCTTCACCACCCAGTCGAAACTGGTGTTCAACCGGTTCGAAAACCGCCGGCCGCTCGGCGCGCGTCCCGTGGGACCTTCGACCTACCTCTCGATTTTCTCGCCCGCGGAAATCAACGGCACACCGATTGTGCTGCCGGGGTACTTCCCGACCGATGCCAATGAGGCATTTCCGTCGCTCGGCGAACAGCGATTCCTGCAAGTGTTGCAGGAAGGAACGTTGGCACTCGGTAATCACAATCTGAAATTCGGCGGGTCCTACATCCGCATCGGCGACAACCGGACGCTCGGGGTCAACCAGAACGCCACGCAGGCGCTCGGGTTCGGTCCCGACGACGGCGCGGTGAATCTCGCGCGGGGATTTTCCGAACGGTTCATCGTGGCGATCCGACCGGGATCGATGCCGCTCGGCCAGCCGGATTTCTCGCGCCGCAACCGCTACAACGAGTTCTACTTCTACGGAACGGACGAATGGCGCGCCTCCCGGCGGCTGACGTTCAATCTCGGTCTGCGCTACGAGTACTACGGTGTCCAGCGGAATGAAGACCCGACGGTGGAGTCGAACTTCTATTTCGGTCCCGGAGGGTCGGTATACGACCGGATTCGCACCGGCACGGTGAGAACGACGCCGAACAGCCCGATTGGCGGGCTCTATCGCCCCGACCGCAACAACTTCGCGCCGCGGCTCGGCCTGGCGTGGGATATTTTCGGGAACGGGAAAACCGTGTTTCGCGGGGGATACGGCGTCAACTACGAACGCAATTTCGGTGTGGCGACTTTCGGCGTGTTCCAAAATCCGCCCGCCTACGGGCTGGTGGTCGCGCAGCCCTCGCCGGACGGCCAGATCGAGCCGCGCATCTCGTCCGATCGGCTCGGGCCGTTCCGCAACGGCAACATCACGGCGGACAACGTGGTCTCGCAACTGTTCGCCATCGACGAGAACATCCGCACGGCCTACGCCCACGTCTGGAACGCGAGCCTCGCGCGGGAGATTTCCCGCTCGTTTGTGCTGACCGCCGAGTATGCGGGGTCGCTCGGACGAAATCTCTACACGGTAAACGTCATCAACCGGCCCGGCGACGTCATCTACGCGCCGAACTACCAGCCGATTCCGGACCAGATTTTTGAAATCCGGCGGCTGAATCCGCGCTTCGATGACATTGAACTCCGTGGAAACAAAGGGTTTTCGTCGTATCACGCGGGAACGTTCGGCGTCCGCTACGCCGACCTCGTCCGGACGGGCCTCACGCTGCGGGCGAACTACACGTTTTCGCGCACCATCGACAATCTGAGTTCGCCGTTCGGGACCGACCGGTTCTCCGGCGCGCGCGGGCTGCTCGATCCGCTCAACCCGAATCTCGACAAGGGCAGCGCCGATTTCGACTCGCGCCACCGGCTCGTACTCTACGGTCAGTGGAATATTCCCTTTGGAAAGAACCTGCGCGGGGTGGCGAAAACGCTGCTCGCGGGATGGCAGGTGAGCGGCATCTTCACCGCGCGCTCGGGGCAGCCGTTTTCAATTTACGACTGCGCCAACGCGGTTTCCGTCTGTCCGCGGATGCGGGCGGTGGCGCCGTTCCGGACCGGACCGCGCGTGACGCCGGTCCCGAACCGTTTCGTTTTTCTTGGATTGTTGAATCAGGCCGCCGGGTTCAACACGATTTTCAACCCGCTCACCGGCTTCAGCGAGCAGGGGCCCTACCCGGCGGACATGACCGGACGCAACGCCTTCACCGGGCCAGGCGTCTGGAATCTCGACCTCAACCTGATGAAGCAGTTCGCCGTCCGCGAACGGCTGACGATTCAGCTTCGGGCCGAGTTCTACAACCTGTTCAACCACGCCAACCTGTTCGTCGCAACCGACGAACTCGACGTTTCGAACCGTTTCCGGGACGGCAGCCCGAGCGAGCCGGTGTTCGTTCCGGCCTTCCGCGACGGACGGCGGCAGATTCAACTGGCGGTCAAGTTCATTTTTTAGTGGCCAGTGGTCAGCAGTCAGTGGTCAGTGGCCAGTAAAAACAAACGGTTCGATTTTGGAACGGCGGAAGTTGTTTTACTGCCCACTGACTGCTGCCCACTGACTACTGACTACTGACCACTGCCCACTGGCCACTTCATATGCGCCGCTGCCCACAATGCCATCAGATTTTCGATTTCGCGACGGTCTTCTGCCCGCGCGACGGGGCGGAGCTGACCTCGCAGGACGTCGTGCTCGACGGCAAGTACCGTCTGCTCGACCTGCTCGGCAAGGGCGGGATGGGGCAGGTCTTCCGCGCGAAGCACATCCACATGGATGCGCTCGTGGCGGTCAAGGTGCTGACGCCCGACCTGATGGCCGACCCGGTGGCGAAGGAGCGGTTCAAGCGCGAGGCGCGGGCGACGGCCCAGATTCGCCATCCGAACGCGGTCATGGTCACGGATTTCGGCGAAGTGCCGGAAACCAAAACCGCCTACCTCGTGATGGAGCACCTCGTCGGGCGGACGCTGCGCGACCGGCTCTACACCGGCGGTCCGCCGCCGTTCGCGGAAACCTCCCGGTTGCTCGCCGAAATCTGTTCGGCGCTGACGGCGGCGCACGGCGCGGGCATCGTCCACCGCGATCTCAAGCCGGACAACATCTTTCTTGTAAAGGACGAAAACGGCGTCGAACACGTCAAGGTCCTCGATTTCGGCATCGCGAAACTCAAAACGAGCGAAAACGCCACCGAGAGTCTGACCGAGATGGGAACGATCATGGGAACGCCATCCTATATGTCGCCCGAGCAGTGCCAGGGGCTGCCGCTCGACCATCGGTCCGACATCTACAGCCTCGGCATCATGCTCTATGAAATGATTGTCGGAGCGGTTCCGTTCAAGGATCAGAACCCGGTTCGGGTGTTGATGATGCACAGCCAGACCCCGCCGCCGTCGCCCCGAACCGCGCGACCCGACCTTCCGCCGGACGTCGAGCGGGTGGTGTTGTGCGCCATTGAAAAAGCTCCCGAAAACCGGTTCGCCACGGCGGCTGAATTCAGGGTGTCGTTCGAATGTGCGCTGGAAGGAAAGCCTTTACCGTCGCGCGGGGCCGTGACCATGCCCGCCGGACGCGGCGCGACGATACCCCGACCAGCGGTCGATCATGGCGCGGAAACGCTGATTTCGCCGTCGGGCGACCCCCTCATCAATTCGGACGCCGTCACCCAGCCCATGCACCAGCCGGGATTGGCGGAAGCGGCGGTGACCATTCTCAAGACCGAACCGGGGAAAACGGAGCCCGCCCGCCCGGCGGTGGCGGTCGCCTTTTCCTCGCTGGAAGAAAAAGGCGGGCGAAAATGGCTTTTCCCGGTGGCGGCGGTGGTCGCGCTGGCCGTGCTCGGCGGCGGCGGATGGTTCGCCCTGAAAAACTTCGGTGCTGCCACGCCGGTCACCAACGTCGTGAAACCGCCTTCCGACATGACGCTCGTGATGGGCGGGACATTCACGATGGGATTGAATTCAAGCGACGACCCGTCCGAAAAACCGGAACACAAGGTGATGGTCAAAACCTTTCTGCTCGACCGGTTCGAAGTCACCAACGAGCAGTATCTGGAATTCGTGAAGGCAACCGGTCACGCCGCGCCGCCGGGCTGGAAGGGGTATTCGTTTCCGCCGGGCGAGGGCAAATATCCGGTCACGACCGTCAGTTGGGACGATGCCGCCGATTACGCCGCGTGGGTGAAGAAACGGCTGCCGACCGAGGCCGAGTGGGAGTATGCCGCGCGCGGCGGCGAGGGCCGTATCTATCCGTGGGGAAACGAGTTCGCGCCGCAGAAGGCCAACACCCGCGAAATGGGGAAGAACCGTCCGATGCCGGTCGGCAGTTACGACGACGGCGCGAACCGGTCGGGCATTTACGATCTCGCGGGCAACGTCGCCGAGTGGACAGCCTCGGAGTACACGCTCTATCCGGGCAGCAAGGCGAAGGAACTTTCAGGTCAGAAAGTGGTCCGCGGCGGCAGTTTCGTCGCCAATAGGGTCTACGCCAAAGGGACGACGCGCGTGCCGCTGCCGCCCGCGACCCGTGATTCGAGCATCGGCTTCCGCTGCGCGAAGGACATGCCGTAGTGGCCAGCAGCCAGTGGTCAGTTGCCAGTGGCCGGAACGGGATGTGGTGAGTGCAAACTGAAATGGCAAGGCGTCCTTTTACGACTGACGGCTGGCCACTGGCGACTGAAAACTGGTACTCGACCATGGCAAAACGAAATCAACTGTTTCAGTCTGTCCTGCTCGGCGCGGCGGTGTGCTTGGCGGCGGCCCCGGCGATGGCGCAGCGCAAGGCCCCACTCGCCGACAAGCCTTCATCCAATAGTAGTAGTAAAAAGCCGTCCGGGCGTTCGACCGGGAAGCCGAAGGCGGCAACCACGACCGAGCCGCCGAAAGGCAGCCCGATGGCGGAACTTTTTACCTCCGCCCAGAAAAAGGCGGCGAACGGCGATTTCGCCGGGGCGGTCGCGGACTACACGGCGGCGCTCGTTCTCGAACCGGAAAACGTCCTCGCGTATGTCTATCGCGCGTCGGCGAAATCGAACGCCCGCGACGATAACGGTGCGCTGGCCGATTATGAAAAGGCGGCGGAACTCGATCCGGCGGTGAAGGAAAAGTTCGCGCGCGAGTGGGCCGGGGCGTACGCCGCGCGGGCTGCCCGCAAACTCGAACAAGCTGACCAGAAAGGCGCGGAAGCCGATTACACGGCGGCGCTCGGGCTGAGTCCGGCGACGGTCGCGTGGTACGTGACGCGGGCCGGTATCCGCAATGCGCGCAATGACTTCGACGGTGCGACGGCGGATTACGAAGAAGCCGCGAAGCGCAATCCGAATGCCCGCGCCGGGTTTGCGTCCGCCTGGGCGCAGGCACTCGCGGGACGCGCCGCCCGCCGGGCCGACGCGGGCGACGCCGAGGGGGCGTCCGCCGATTATGAACAGGCGGCGGAACTCGAACCGGGCCGCCGGGCCGGATACCGGGCGAAGTCGGCGACGGCCTACGTCGGACGGGCGTCGCTCCGGGCGGAGCAGCGCAAGGACGCCGAGGCGCTGGCCGATTACGGAAAGGCGCTGGAATACGACCCGACCAATGCGCTCGCGTGGTTCGGGCGGGCCACCCTCAATTTCGACATGAAGAAATATGACGCGGCGCTGGCGGACCTGAATCGCTGCCTCGAACTCGACGGCGAGTTTGCCGCCGCCTTTGCGAAACGGGCGTTCGTCCTGACCGCCCTCAAACAGCCCGAAAAGGCGAAAGCCGACGCCGCGCGGGCGCGGGCGCTCGATCCAAAGGTGGAAATACCCTGAAAAGGGATCAGGAAACGGGGATCGGGAATCAGGGAAAGAAAAAAACGACTTGAACTTTTTGCTTGACGGTTCTCCTGGAAAAGCGACCCTGACCCCTGACCCCTGACCCCTGACCCCTGACCCCTGACCCCTGACCCCTGACCCCT
>JAAFHI010001093.1 GCA_013298335.1 Actinomycetota bacterium | reverse complement strand
GAAGATGATGCCGAAAATCGCGCCGAGCACGATGCTGCGCGCCGTGAACTCCGGCAGGATGGTGTCGGTCGGAACGAACGAATGAAACGTCTCGCCGACCGATTCCTTTTCGATGCGTGCTGCCATTGGGGGAATCTCCAAAAGTGGTTTTGAGAAAAAGGTGTCGGGTGTCGGGTGTCGGGTTTCAGGTCAAACAAGTTTTGAGTTCTTGGTTTTGAGTTTTGAGTTTCACGTCGGCGCTCGGCCTTGAACTCAAAACTCAACATTCAAAACTCAAAACTATGGTTTGACCTGAAACCCGATACCTGAAACCTGAAACCTTTGTCCGCCCTTCCTACTTCACGCCGCGAGTTTTGTCACGCGCCGCCTTGAAGGGAATGCCGGGGTTCCGTCCGCCGCGTCTTCAAAAAGAAAAACGTAACTGTTCAGAGTCTCCCGCTTTAGCGGGGAAAAAAGCGCGGTAGTCGAACATTTTTTGAGGAAAAACGGGCTTCTTTCCGAAATTCTCCCCGCTAAAGCGGGGGACTCTGAACGGTTACAGGAAAACATCGGGCGGAAACCGGTGTTGAGGCCCTATATATTAAGGATCGCGCGCGTACGATGCGCTCATCCTCAAAGTTCCGGGAATCGGCGCTCCGTTTTCACGTACCGAACGGGCTTGCCGAGTTTTTGAATGCCTTGGTCCTGAAGCGCGCGCTTGAGCCACGCCTTCGCCTGACCTTTTTCAATGCCGAGCGTTTCGGCGAATTCCGCTTCGGTCAGCGGGTCGCGAAGAACGTCCTGGATGACGGGGAAAACCTGTTCCCACAGCCGGTTCGCCGGATTCGTGGCGTCGGGCGGCGCGGCGGTTTCCGCGACGGACGGCAATGGTTCTTCAAATGGTTCTTCAACCGGTTTTTCAATGGGCGACGGAGCGGTCGGCTCCGCGGCGGAAACGGCTTCGGCTGAAAAAAGGCTGGCCTGACGGACCGGTGGCGGCGTTTCCGTTTTCGACAGACCGTCCAGCCAGTCGAGAAACCCCTGCCGGTCGGCGACGATTCCGGCGGTGAGCGCCCGTCCGCCCATTTGAATGAGCGCCCGGTTGCCTTCCGGCATGGCGTCGCCGTTGCGGACCGCCATCGGCACCCACT
Organism: Actinomycetota bacterium; assembly: GCA_013298335.1. Classification (GTDB taxonomy): domain Bacteria; phylum Acidobacteriota; class Blastocatellia; order Chloracidobacteriales; family Chloracidobacteriaceae; genus JAAFHI01. The sequence continues at coordinate 823 of JAAFHI010001093.1, read as the reverse complement.
TGTGTTTGAGATTTTCAAGCGCTCCGGACCACGTTCCGCCCTTCTCCTGACCGGAACTGACGACCACCGCCGCGTCCGACAGCACGTAAATGTACTTGTTGCGTTCCATCGCGCGACCGACGTGAAAACCGATTTCCGGGTGGTAGGGTGAAATCAGCGCGAGGCGGCCTTCATTCAGAAAGGCGCGGTATTTTCCCGAGAGCGATTCCGGTGCGAGTCGCTCCGCCAGGACGCCGACCGCGTCGCCGCCCGCGTCGAGCGCGCCGAGCATGGCGGTCTGATCGATTCCCCGCGCGCCGCCGGAAACGATGGGGATGCGTTCGCGGGCGCAGGCGGCGGCGAGCGTGTGACAGAACGCGACCGCGTCCGCGTCGGCGTCCCGCGATCCGACCACGGCGATACCGCCGCGCGAAAGCAGGGATTGATTCCCCACGCCGTGCAGGACTGGGGGAGAATTCCAGCCGAGTTTTTCCTTGATTCGTTTCGGGTAGGCCGCGTCGCCGCGCGTGATGGTCCAGATTCCCTGATTCGCCCATTGCTCGACCGTCAGCGCGAGCGCGCCGCCCCGCCTGAGCAACCGGTCGGCGCGTTCGGCGAACGGCAATTCGGCGGTCGCTTCACGCAGCGCGCGTTCCGCCGGTTCCGAAAGCAGATCCGCCGGACGCAATTCCTGGCGGTGCAGCCACTGGGCGAGTTTGCGGTATTCCGCGACCGTCAGCGGGCGGGTCTCGTCGGCGCGTTCCCCGAAATCGCCGCAGAGCAGCAGGATGGCCTGCGCGTCGGGGGTGAGAGTCTGGAGCGTGGTCGGCATCGTTCGATCGTA
>JAAFHI010000879.1 GCA_013298335.1 Actinomycetota bacterium | reverse complement strand
AGGGCATCATCCACCGCGATCTGAACCCCAAAAACGTCATGCTGGTCGGCGGAAATCCGGAACGGCTCAAAATCATCGACTTCGGGCTGGCGAAAAACATCGCCAATCCGGAGTACTCGCTGACCGGCGGCGATTTTGTGCTCGGGACCGAGGATTACATGGCCCCGGAACAGTTCGATCACAAGAAAAGCGAGGATTTCCGGACCGATATCTACAGCCTCGGGATGATTCTCCTTGAATTGCTGAAGGGGAAGGACGCCCCGGTCAGGGAAATCAAGGATCGGCTGGAGTACTACTATCGGCGCGTCCTGTTCAGTACGGAATTCTCCGAACTGAGGAAGCTCATTCCCCGGACCATTTCCGACGGGATGGTCGAAATCCTCTCGAAAGCAATGCGAAACAATCCGGGGGACCGTTTTCAGACGGTCGGAGAACTCCTGTCGGACTTTTCCGAAAAAAGTTTTTGGGAAAACCGGGTGTCCGCCGCCAAGCCGGGCGTTTCACAGGTCATCGCCACCCCGCCCGGACAAATGATGCCGCCGCGGCTGACGCCGGCGCATTCACAGCCGCTTCACGCCGCGCTGATTCCGCCGCCCGAACCGCCGCCGGTCGCTCCAATGCCGACGCCTGCTCTGGTCACGCCGCCGCCAAGTCTGTTTGAAACGACTCTCAAAATGGGTTCCGAGACGGTGCGCCCGCCGGAGCCGAGGAAATCCAGCCGGAAAATCATCCGCAAACCGGCTCCGGCGGTCCGCGGATACATCGACCCCAAAATCGAACTGGTCAGGATTCAGGCGGGCAGTTTTTTCATGGGATCGGGCGACCACTCGGTACTTCAGGCGCTGGAAATGACCCGGTCGAGCGATCAGAACGCCGCCTGGAACTGGTTCGCCGACGAGGCGGTGGAACGCGAAGTCACCATAAACTACGCATTTTATATGGGGATATATCCCGTGACTCAGGGCCAGTGGAAGGCCGTCATGGGGAAGAATCCGTCACTTTTTCAGGGCGAAAATTCCCGCTTCGACAGTACCGACCTCCCCGTCGAAAACGTTTCGTGGGAGGAGGTTCAGGCGTTTCTGGGGTACCTCAACGCCATGAGCAGCGGCTTGACCTACCGGCTGCCGACCGAGGCGGAGTGGGAATATGCCTGTCGCGCGGGAAATCCGGGGCTGTTCGCCGGAAACCTCATCGACATGGGGTGGTACGCGGGCAACAGCGGCGTTTCCCGGATTCTGGCCGACCGGATCTGGCGCGATGACCGGTGCAACTACGAAGCCCGTCTGCACGCCAACGGCTGCCAGCCCCATCCGGTCGGACAGAAATCGCCGAACGCCTTCGGGCTCTTTGACATGCACGGCAATGTCTGGGAATGGTGCGCCGACTGGTACGACGAGGATTTCTACCAGACCGCGCCCGCGGTAAACCCGGTCCGCACCGCGAGGGCAAAAAACCGCGTGCTGCGGGGCGGTTCCTGGCGCGATCTGGCGCGCTACTGCCGGTCGGCCTACCGCTACTGGTCGCCGCCCGAATTCCGCTCCGACGGATACGGATTCCGGGTGGTCGCCAGCGCAAAGTGACGGTTTTTACTTGTTCTGACCGCCCGGCGGGATGATTTCGAGCGAATTCAGGAACTCCTTGATGTCTTCGTTGTCCCGGTCGTACTGCCCGGCGGACGTGTAGAGCACCCGGAAGATAAACCCATCGAAAAGAATGGTTTTCGTGACACCGTGGATGTTGTCTTCCACCGTGTAGGTCGAGCCGTCTCCGCTGGCGTAGCGTTTGTATTGGCCGAAAAACCGGATCGTCCGCATCGGAAAGGTCTGGAACGTCCCTTTTTCGACGGACTCGATTTTCCCGGTCAGCGCCGCCTTGAGGGATTTGTCCTCGATGTCGAAGATGGTTTTTTCGGTCAGCTTCTTCTTCAGATCGGGCGGAATCTCGGTGACGATGATGTTGATCTGTTCGACCCGGTTCGAGGAATTGGTCGTGTAATACTGGTTTTCCTCAAGGAATCCGAAGGGCGTCTTCTGCTTTTTGGCGTCGGAAACGGGTTTCGGAAATCCGAGCGGCAGGCGCATCCGGAAACGGTCGACGAGGGTAATCTGAAAGCCGCGATTTTTTTCGGGGGCGGGCGTTTCGACCGGTTTTTCGGGTTTGGCGGACGACTGGCAGGCGGCGAGGCTGACGGCCAGAAACAGCCACAGTCCCGCGCGAAGGTAAATCGCCATGTGGGTTTTCTCCGGAAAAAAAGTAAATGTTCCGCCGCCGCCGTTCGCCCTGCCCTCAAGGACAGGGCTATTCAAAAACAAGCCTCGTGAACGAGGCTCAAACCGATTTTTTCGATTCCGGAGCCCCGTTCACGGGGCTTGAAGGGAAGCAGCCCTGTCCTTGAGGGCAGGGCGACAACCTGATTGAACCGTCACGAAAAAAGAAATCGGGGGATCGGCGTTCCCCCGAAGTGTACTTGCCGAAATGCTTTTCGGCGATTCATTTTGTCGGAAGCTGTCAGGCGTGGAACAGGCGCTC
>JAAFHI010000218.1 GCA_013298335.1 Actinomycetota bacterium | reverse complement strand
CCCGTGCAGCGGACGACGCTGTATGAAGAAAAGGTGTCGGGCGCCGGGGAAGAAAAGGTGTCGGGTGTCGGGTATCGGGTGTCAGGTGAAATTATTTGAACGTTTCGCTATTTTCATCAGTATAAGTACTCTCCGGCGCTCGAAATTAGCCAAACTTCCAAGTCCGAAACCTGATACCCGACACCCGACACCTTTTATGGACGCCATCAAACTCATCGCCTCGAATCGCGACGCATATTTTCACTACCACATCCTCGACACCTTCGAAGTGGGCATCGAACTGGTCGGCACGGAGGTCAAGGCGCTGCGGCAGGGCCGCATCAACATGAAGGACGCCTATGCCACGGTGCGCGACGGGGAAGCGTGGCTGATGAACGCGCACATCAGTCCCTACAGCCACGGCAACCGCCAGAACCACGAGCCGCTCCGCTCGCGGCGGCTGCTTTTGCATAAAAAGGAAATCGCCAAATTGAGCGAGGCGATCATGGAGCGCGGGCTGACCATCGTCCCGACAAAAATCTATTTCAAGAACGGCTGGGTGAAGGCCGAAATCGGCGTTGCCAAGGGCAAAAAGAACTACGACAAGCGCGAAACCGAGATGAAGCGCGACATCGAACGTGAAACCCGCGCGATGATCAAGGAACGTCGGTAGACGCTTCACTCCGGGATTTCGAAAGGCCACGGGAATGTCGATCAGTGTCGCAATGGCTCTTCTTCGTGAAAAATGTTCAATCTCCATTTCCGATCTTGAGCGCATCTGGGCTGAAACCTGGCCCACCCTTCCTCCCGTACTGAACGCCGCTCAGGATAAGACCGTGACTTCCTTTCAGATTGGGGAAGTCATGGTTTTCTGGGCTGAAATGGGTGCTCCTTTCCCGTGGTCCGACCTGGAAGGTCCCTGCGCGACGAGCCTGCTTTGGCCCACCGCCGCTGAAGAACTTCAAACCCATCAAGTGCATTGGATTCTGTCGTTAATGGGGGAGTTCGATCCTCTCACCGCCTCGACACTCCTGACCCAGGTTACGACGGTCTTCCTGAAATGCTGTCCTGCCGCGCTTGGCGTGTACTGGGGGAATGCCACCCTTTTGGTCCCCAAGCCGATGTTCATTGATTTTGCGGAAAGCATTTTACCTATCGGGCCACCTCTTCTGATCTGGGTCGATTTTCGGGTTGGAACTGAAACGGCGCGGACGAGTTCAGGTTTTTCAACCGGAATGAAGGCTCTCGGATTCATGGAGATTGAAGCTGTCGAGACCCCCGAACCACCGGGCAAATTACGTGAACGAATGCTGGCAATTTCCGAGTACCTGATTCAAAACGGACCGGTTATCCGGAATGGCGATACCCTGGGCGAAGACGAACACGAAAAAATCAGAGTCGTTTTTTCTCCTTCCGCCTTTGGTCAGGAAGGGGAAGTGATGCGACTGGTTTATGAATCGGCATCATCCAGAAAACCCTGGTGGAAGTTGTGGGGGCATTAAACCCTTCCCTGGTGCGGAGGTTTTGAGGAAGGCGAGCCGGAGGTGGTTTTTCGATGATGAGATTGTCCTTTCAAATCCGAGGCGCATCGGAGCTTTCTTAGCCCGTTCAACCTTTTTCCAACGCCGTTTCGATTCGTTCTTGGGCCGCATTGCCGCCCTCAGTTCGTGTTATTCATTTTCTACAGGTGTTTAAAAATGCCTCAGCCCGTTTTACAAATGCCTCAGTCGTGAAAATCCTGCCTCAGTTCGTGTTATTTATTTTCTACAGGTGTTTGAAAATGCCTCAGCTCGTTTTACAAATGCCTCAGTCGTGAAAATCCTGCCTCAGTTCGTGTTATTTATTTTCTAGAGGCGTTTGAAATGCCTCAGCCCGTTTTACAAATACCTCAGTCGTGAAAATGCAGCTTCAGTTCGCAAAAATCGATCTTCAGGAGTGTTCACGACCTCTCTGAATAGGACTACCCGAACTTGAGCGATGGATTTCACCACCGTTGAGCGATTTGAATGTTCGTGAAGGGCCACGTCGAGAATGTCGAAACAGTCGCATCCACTCCGGATTCGCAACGTCACCCTCGCCACCCGCTGCGAAATCTGCCATCAGGCGGATTGCTTCGACCCCGAAAGCGGCGTTTGCGCCCGGTGTTCCGGGCTGGTCGTTCTCGGCGCGGATTCCAATCTTCCCCGGTTTGACTACAATCCGCCCGGCGTGGTGATTCCCCTCTATGCGGAAATCATCGCCGCCTTTATCATCGTGCCGGTCACGTTCCTGATTCTTCTGCTTTTTTCCTGCCTCATTTTGCTGCTCTGGAGTTGAAACGCATCCTGTCGAGTCAAGAGGAGCGTTGTGCGCCGATGAACATCGAAACCATCCGTGAATTCTGCATGTCGCTGCCCCACGCGACGGAAACGGTCCAGTGGGACCACGACCTCGTATTCAAAATCGGCGGGAAAATGTTCTGCGTGCTCGACCTTGAGTCGGGCCGGACGTCGGTGCGGGTCGGTCCGGAGCGGTTCGACGAATTTCTCGAACGTCCAAACGTGATTCCCGCGCCCTACATGGCCCGCATTCACTGGGTTTCGCTTCTGACGCCGCGTACATTGGCGTGGACCGAAACAAAGGAATTGCTCCGGGCCTCCTACGACTACAGTTTCGGAAAGCTCACCAAAAAAGTCAGAACCGAACTACTTTCCTCGGAGATCCATTCATCATGAAGTTCCACGTTGTTTCAGAACCGGCTTACCAGGTGGCAGCCGATGTTCTGGTCGTGCCCGTTTTCGAAGACGAACCGGCAACCAGCCACGACCTTGCCCTCATTGACGAAGCCGCCGGAGGATTGCTCGCGCAGGTCATCGGCACGGACGAAATGAAGGGCAAGCCCGGTCAGTTTGCGTTGCTGCGGGTCCCCGCCGGGCTGGCGACCCGCCGCGTCCTCCTCGCGGGGGCGGGCAAACCCGAGAATTTCACCGTCGGCGCGGCGCGCAAGTTGTCCGGCGCGGCGGTGCGCGGCTACGGTCGAAAGGGCGTCGCCGCGGTCGCTTTCCTCGCCCGGACAGCGGATGTTTCCGCCTTTGATTTCGCGCAGGCGGTCGCTGAAGGCGCGCTGATTGCGGTGTTTGCGGTGGATTCCTACCGTACGGAAGACCGCGACCCGGTCACGGCGGAGTCGCTGACGGTCATCGTTTCCGAAGCGGATGCCACCGCCATCAAAAAGGGACTCGAACGGGGCCGCGTCATTGGTGAATCGGTCAATTTCACCCGCTACCTCGTCAACGAGCCGGGCAACAGCATCACGCCGACCTGCCTCGCGCACCATGCGCAGGTCGTCGCGAACGAAACCGGTCTCGCCGTGGAAGTTCTGAACGAAGACCGCATGCGCGACCTCGGCATGGGCGCGCTGCTCTCCGTCTCGCGCGGCTCCATCGAGGAACCCCGACTGATCGTGCTGCGCTACACGGCGGCGAATCCGACCGACGCGACCGATACGCTCGCACTCGTCGGAAAGGGCATCACCTTCGACACGGGCGGCATTTCGCTCAAACCTGCCGACGGCATGGAAAAGATGAAGTACGACATGGCCGGCGGCGCGGCGGTCATCGGCGCGATGCGCGCCATTGCCCTGCTCAAGCCGGACGTCAACGTCATCGGCCTCGTGCCGACCTGCGAAAACATGCCCTCGGGACGCGCCTCCAAGCCCGGCGACATCGTGACCTCGATGCTCGGCAAGACCATCGAAATCATCAACACCGATGCTGAAGGACGGTTGATTCTCTGCGACGCCCTCGCCTACGCCCGGCAGCTCGGCGCCACCCGCATCGTGGACCTCGCGACCCTCACCGGCGCGATCAGCGTCGCGCTCGGCACGACCTATTGCGGCCTTTTCACTTCGAACCAGCCGCACGCCGATGCCGTCCTCGCCGCTGCAAAGAACGCGGATGAAAAAGTCTGGCAGATGCCGCTCGACGCCGAATACCGCGACCTCATCAAGAGCGACATCGCCGACCTCAAGAACACCGGCGGACGCTACGGCGGCAGCATCACCGCGGCCTACTTCCTGCGCGAATTCGTCGGCGACGTGCCGTGGGTTCACCTCGACATCGCGGGCGTCGGCTGGAATCTCGAAAACAAGCCGCACCTCCCGAAAGGCCCGAGCGGCTTCGGCGTGCGGATGCTCGTTGAGTTCGTCACCGGCGAAAAGGGATCAGGGGTCGGGAATCAGGGATCAGGTTCTGAATCCTGACTTGCCCGAATCTGCTCAACGCCGCCGATTCCCTCATTCGCTCCAACCTGTTTTTTAACTGATCCCTGATTCCCGACCCCTGATCCCTTTCTATGAAAAAACGCCTCCTCCTCTCCCTCTCCCTCGTCGGTCTGGTCGGATGTTCCTTCGGCTCCGGCGCGAAATCATCAACCGATCAGCCCGGCGGCGGCGGAACGACCGCCACGACCGCCCCGGCCACCGTTCCGAAAAGCCTTGTGGGCACGGTGGGCGAATATCCGATTCGAATGACGCTCGCGCAGGATGGCACGAAACTGTCAGGCACCTACGAGTACACCCGCGTCGGCAAGCCCATCAAACTTGCCGGGACCATTGCGGGACGTGAACTGAAACTGACGGAATCCGATGACGCGGGGAAGCCGACCGGGACCTTCGCCATCAAGTACGACACCGATACCAATATCGGCGGCGAGTGGACCAGCGCCAAAGGCAAGAAACTCGCGCTTTCGCTGCGCGCTTCGGCTTCCGCTTCCGCCGCGCAGGCGTCGCCCGGCTCGGTCGAGGTCAAGGAATCGGTCGTCAAAATCCAGCGTGGAAAAAAAGGGCAGGAATTTCCCGACTACAAAACCGCCGAACTGCACTTCCCCCTCGTTTCGGGACTCCCCGACGCCAGCGTGATGGCGAAAGTTCAGGAGGCGGTCAGCCTCAAGGCGGTGTTCGGACAGACCGCCGAGGAAATGCGCAAGGAATTTCAGGAAGAGTGGTCGCTTGACAGCATCGAGTACCAGATCAACTTCAACAAAAGCGACATTTTCTCGATGACCTACACGCAGTGCGGCACGGGGGCCTATCCGAGTTGCGGCGACGACTATGTCAACGTGAATCTGAAAACCGGCAGCGCGATCACGCCCGATAATGCGTTCTCCAACGTATCCGGACTTGCCAAGCTCGTCGATGGCGCGCTGCGGGCGGAAATCCGCAAGACCCTCGCCGACGCCAAAACCGACAAGGACATCGACGAGGAAGGTCGGTCCTTTCTCGAAAGCCAGTTGAATGGCGAGGATTCGGGCGTGAAGGAGCCGGTTGACGCCGAACGGCTCAAGCATTTCATCGTCGGTGAAAAGGGCATCACGTTTGTCTACGACTACGGCTTTCCCCACGTCGGCAAGGCGCTCGAACCGCCGGGACGCTTCTTCCTGAGCTGGCAGACCCTCACGCCCTACCTCAAGCCCGACGGCGCATTCGGACAATTCGTGAAGTAAGCCCTCGCATCACCGTTCAGAGTCACCCGCTTCAGCGGGGAAAAGAGCCAATGCAACAAATCATGTGAACGGCTCTGGGGAGTTTCGTTTCGCGTCATCTTTCCCCGCTGAAGCGGGTGACTCTGAACACGTACTTTTTCCGAATGGAGACTCCCGATGACCGTTCATACCCTTCGTCTTCGCGTCGTCGTGCTGGCGCTGTTGCTGATCCTTGGGTCGGTGCCGGCGACCGCCGCCCGCCAGTCGGCGCTTCCGCCCGATATCGACGACTACGCCGGGCGCGTTTTGAAGGAATTCGACGTTCCGGGAATGGCCGTTGCGGTCGTCAAGGACGGCAAGGTGATTCTGGCGAAGGGCTACGGCGTACGCGAGATCGGCAAGCCCGCGCCGGTCACGCCCGACACGCTGTTCGGCATCGCGTCCAACAGCAAGGCCTTTACCACCGTCGCGCTGGCGATGCTGGTGGACGAAGGCAAACTCGCGTGGGATGACCCGGTCACCAAATACCTGCCCGCGTTCCAGTTGGCCGATCCCTACGTCACCCGCGAATTCACCATCCGCGATCTGCTGACCCACCGCAGCGGCCTCGGCCTCGGCGCGGGCGACCTGATGTGGTGGCCGACCACGACGTTCACGCGGGCGGAAGTGCTCCACAACATCCAGTATCTGAAACCGGTGACCAGTTTTCGCTCGCAATTCGCCTACGACAACGTGCTCTACCTCGTCGCGGGCGAGGTCATTCGCGCCGTCACCGGGAAAACGTGGGATGAATTCGTCGCGGAGCGCATCTTCAAGCCGCTCGGGATGAACCGCGCCAATACGTC
>JAAFHI010000584.1 GCA_013298335.1 Actinomycetota bacterium | reverse complement strand
GTATCGGGTGTCGGGTATCAGGTGAAAAACCGGTTTACCTGAGTTGAACGTCGGAACCCGCTCTACCCAATACCTTCTGATCCCTGTTCCCCGACCCCTGATCCCTTTTTGGAGTTAACATTCCGTTTGCACGTTCGAAACACCGCGTAACATTGCGGACGGACCCGATGTAACAGTACCTCCCTATCGTCGCCCATTACACCAGCCGAACCGTTTTCACTTGGGGAGTCCTGAAATCCGGACGATTCGGCATCCGACCGCATGTACCGAGCGACGCTTTACCCATCGACCTCATTTCTCAAGCGTTTTCTGACGCCGGACTTTTCCGTCCCTCGTCGCGCCGGATCCTGCGCCGACTCTTCAACATCTACAGTCACTACTTTTACGTGAACGCTCAGGAGGCATTCATGCTCAGACATCGTCTTTTCCAATTCCTGCTGGCCGGCGTGCTGGCGCTCGGAGCGGCGACCGCCGCGATGGCGCAAGGCGACAATGCGCAGGTGCGGGGGACCGTCACCGACAACACCGGCGCGGTGGTCGGCGGTGCGACCGTTACGATCAAATCGGAAGCGACCGGCTTCGAACGGTCCGTCACGACCAATGAAAGCGGACAGTTCACGCTGCCGCAGTTGCGTCCGACGACCTACAAGATTTCGGTGACCCAGAACGGGTTCACGCCGCAGGAAGCGACTTTTGAACTGTCGCTCGGCCAGGTCCGTACCGTTGATTTCAAGCTCGAAGCGGGCGGCGGCACGGAAGTCATCAACGTTTCCGCCAACGCCGACGCGGCGGCGTCCATCGACGCTTCGTCCAACCGGCTCGGCGTCAACGTGACGGCGCGTGAAGTCAAGGAACTGCCGGTCAATGGCCGCAACTACTCGCAGTTGCAGCTTTTGACGCCCGGCGCGGTCAATACCGGCACGGGGAACTTCAACGAAATCCGGTTCAACGGTCGGTCCAACCAGCAGAACCAGACCCGGCTCGACGGGGTGGAAAGCACGGCGATTTTCGACGCCTCGCCCGGCTATCTGACGGTGCAGGGATCGCAGTTCCGCCTCCAGACCTCGATTGAAAACGTTCAGGAATTCCGCGTGGACTCCTCGAACTACCCGGCGGAATACGGCACGGGCACGGGCGGCCAGATCAACGTCATCGGCAAGAGCGGCGGCAATACGTTCCACGGGTCGCTGTTCGAATACTTCCGCAACAACGCGCTCGACGCGCGGAACTTCTTCGACGGCAGCCAGAATTCTCCGCTTCGCCTGAACCAGTTCGGCGGCAGTCTCGGCGGACGCATCATCAAGGATCGACTTTTCTTCTTTGGAAGTTTTGAAGGACTTCGCCAGCGAGCGGGCTTCAACATCATCGAAGCCACGCCTTCGGCGACCTCCCGCCTGTTCGTGACCGGCATCGTTCCGGGCAACGCCGCCAACCAGTCGGCGCAGTGGACGGCGGCGGCGACGGCGCTCGGTTTCAATCCCGCGACCTTTACGCAGGCGCAGTTCGACCAGATCAACAATCTGCGGACGCTCGGCGTCATCAACGCCTTCCCGATCGGGACCGGTCCGGAAACCTCCGGCGGCGGCTTTACCGGCACGCAGCCCGCGCTTCAGGAAGTGCGCCGGAATTTCAGCTCCAGGCTGAATGAAAACGCGGTCAACTTCCGCGTGGACGGCAAGATCAACGACCGGTTCAACGGGTATGTCCGGTTCAACTCCGATTACGGCGACATCGTCGCGCCGGACGGCACGTCGGGCCGCAATCTTCAGGGACGGCAGGAATTCTTCAACGTCGTCGCCTCGCTGACCCAGTTGTATGGCGCGGGCATCGTGAACGAAACCAAGTTTGGCGTGAATCGTCCCCGGACCAATCTCCAGACGCAGTTCTCGGCGAGCGGCATTTCCGGCCTCGACATTTCCAGCACGCTGTTCAACATCAGCGGAAACATCGTGAACCCCGGCGTCAACGGCGGTTCGCAGACCGGTTTTGTCGCGCCGGGCGGTCTGACCCGGCAATCCTCGGCGGGCAACGGTCGCGCCCAGCCCATCGACCCGATTTCCTACTCGGTCATCGACAACCTTTCCTTTACGGTCGGAAACCACAATCTGAAGTTCGGCGGCGAATACCGTCGCATCAGCTCCAAGTTCGACCAGCTTGGCGGGTTGCAGTTCACCTACGGGAGTCTGCGCGACTTCCTGCTCAATACCAACGCCACCTTCAGCTTCATCGGTGACCTGAGCGCGCCGGGGAACTTCTCCATTCAGACCAATCCGGTCACGACCTTCCAGCGGCCAAATTCCGGACTCAGCGATGCCCGTCAGTTTTTCCTCATCGGGTACGCTCAGGATGAATGGCGCGTGCGTCCGAACATCACGCTCAGTTACGGTCTGCGCTACGAGTACTACTCGCCGCTTCGCGAGGTCAATGACCGGGCCATCATCTATGACGCGGGACGCAGCGGCACCACCCTGAATCCTCTGCGCAGTGCGCGTGACACGAACCTCTACAATGCCGCGAAGGCCAATTTCGCCCCGCGCATCGGAATTACCTGGGCCCCGGAAATCTTCAAGGGCAAGACGGTCATCCGTCTCGGCGGTGGTATCTTCTACGGTCCGGGCCAGCAGGAAGACCTCATTCAGCCGATTGAAAGCAACGTCTATCGCGCAACCGGCTCGCTCGCGACCGGCATCACCGCGGCCAACGTCCAGTCGGTGACGAGCACCGCGACCCCGGTGGCCAACTTCACGCCGCGGGTGTATGACACGGAAGCCTATCGCGTGCCGGAGCGGGTCGGGCAGTACGGCATTTCGATTCAGCAGGAACTTCCCGGCAAGACGGTTCTGACCATCGGGTACGTCGGCAGCCAGGGCCGCAACCTGTTCCTCCGCAACGTGACCAACACGATTCTTCCGGGTACCGCGACCATCGTTGACGGCACGGCGATTCCGACGGGTGTCGGGATCGTCAACATCACCAACGCGACCGGTCAGGTCATTGCGGTCCGGACCATCCGCCAGCAGACGCTGATCAACCAGCGCTTTGACACGGCGACCAGCACGTTTGTCGCCGCCAACGGCCAGATCGTCAGCCCGTTCGGCGAAATGGACTACAAGACGAGCGGAGGGACCGACAGCTACAACGCGCTTCAGATCGGCGTCACGCGCCGCTTCCACCAGGGATTGACGATCAACGGTCAGTATTCGTGGTCGCACAGCATCGGCAATACCCAGGGCTCGAACGACGCCAACTCGGTTCAGAATCCCTTTAACTTCGACGCCGACCGCGGCAACAACATCTTCGACATCCGACAAAGCGTGAACCTGTCGGTCCTGTATGAACTTCCGTTCGGCGCGGGCCGGATGTTCAAGTTGAGCGGTATCGCCAACACCCTGCTCGGCGACTGGCAGATCGGCGGTGTCTACAACGGACGCTCCGGAAAGCCGATCCAGGCCTTTATTTCTCGGGCCGACGTGGTGATCCAGAACCCGACGACGGGTGAAGTCCGGGCCTTGCCGGGAACGATCAACGCGACCACGCCGCTTCCGACCGGATTCGTCGCGGTCATCAACACCCCCGGCGGCAGCGCGAC
>JAAFHI010000136.1 GCA_013298335.1 Actinomycetota bacterium | reverse complement strand
ATTCGCTACAACACGATCGACATGCTCTCGATTTACTTCGAGCAGCTCGGTCGCATCTGGGCGCGCGACCTCAATGATGAAGCGGTCGGGGTGCTCTTCAACGGGGACGAGTCCGATCAGGATGAATCGGCTGCCGCAATCGGGGTGAACAACACCGGGACCGGGCTGACCTACGACGACGATTTCCTCTATGTCTGGCTGCGGATGCTCAAGATGGGTCACCGCCCGAACGTCATCATCGGTCGTGAGGACGTCATCACGAAGGTCCTGAAGCTCACGGAGTTCAAGAACCGTCAGCAGGGCACGCCGCTCGTCAACATCAACATGCAGACGCCGCTCCCGACCGACGTTGACGCCTATATCAACGACGCGGCGCCCGCCAACCATCTCGGATTCGTGGACACCACCGCGTCGCTCGTTCAGGTGACCGCGATGCCGATCATGATGGAGTCCGGCAAGGTCATCTCGAAGCAGATCGAGGAGCACATCTGGTCGGTCACGACCGGCTTCGCCAACCTCCTCCGGTACGGTCGGTGCTGGATTGATCTCGCGACCGCGCGGTCGGCCCCCAAAGACTTCCCGGCGTGGTTCAACACGATCTAATCCGCCCGGAAGGAGGGCCAGCAGATGCATCTCAAACTGACCAACGCGGAGGGGTCGTTCTTCGATCCCGAAACCAACCTGATGATCTCCGGCGACGAAGTCGTCGACGCCGGGGATCAACTGGGCGAACTCACCAAACGCTATCTCGGCGTGAAACGGCTCGCGAGGGCCGAGGCTCCAACCGAAGGGAAAGCCAAGTCGGCCCCCAAGAAGACCGCGAAGTTGAACCCGTAATCCCATGCCGCTCATTGACGTCGCCTATCTCCGCAGCGTCTTCGCCATCAGCGAGGACATCGCCGACACCCGACTCACCCCGTTCTTCGGTCGCGCCGCCGTGCGCGTCCGGGGATGGGTGGGGGCGGAGGCGTACGCGGACGCGGCGGCGGAGACGCCGGACGATGCGGAACGGGCGGAGGCGCTGCTGCTGGCGGAGGCCCACCTGGCGTTTTCCTACGCCCTGCTGGGCCTCAACAGTCCGCTGACCACGCAGGGTGTCGTCCTGTCGCGGTCCGAGGAATCGACGGCGCGGGTTCAGTACCTGAACCCGGCCCAGATTCAGCAGTTGCAGCAGCAGTACCTCGACGCGGCGGAGCAGCTCTGCCGTCCCTACGCCCTGGCGGACGGGACGCCTGATCCCCAGTTCGATTTCACCGAGGGATTCTGATGGCCGACCTCACCCTCCAGAACCTCGACCAGTTCCTCGACCGGATTCGGCGTGTTCCGCGGGTTGCGCTGCTTCGGGTCGTCGAGCGCGCCGAGCAGCTTCTTGCCGACGAGGTCCCGGTCGTCACCACCAATCTCCGGCAGGGAATCACGAGCGACGTCCACGCGACGAAGCTCAAGGCCACGGTGACCATCTCCGCGCGGCGCGGTCGCCAGGGCGTCCGGACGGCAGAAGTCGTCGCCCCGGACGGCAGCCGCAAGTCGGTGAAGCTCCGGGCGCAGGCCCGGTTCGATTATGCGGAGGCGGTGGCCCGCGGTACGGGCGTGTACGGGCCGACCGGACAGCCGATTCGACCGAAGAACGCGAAGGTTCTGATCGTCCCCGGCACGCCCGGACCGAACGAAAGCTATATCGAGATCGACGGGAAGAAGTTCCTTTTCCGGCGGTCAGTCAAGGGGCGCAAGCCAAATCCATACGACCAGCGCGCGATTGCCAGGCTGATGCCTGAAGTCCCCCGGATTACGGATCGCGCGCTCGAAATTGTCCTGAGTGAGTAACCAGTGAACCCGAAATTCGCCCTCCAACAATTCCTCGAAGACAAGGTCTTGGCCGCTCCCCCGGATTCGCCGCTGGCGGACGTGCAGGTGCGGGCCGCGAAAGGAGAGACCTCGAAAAAACCTCACACGGTGGCGCTGATTTCGGATGGATTCTCTCTTTCTCCGAACGCTCAGGGTGAGTTGGAGTACTACGACGCCAACCTCTACGCCGTGGTGTTCGTGAAGGTCGTTGGTCAGCAGCCGAACTCGCCACCGGCGCGCGCAATAGCCGAGTCTCAATTGGACGAACTGGTAAGGGCAATCAGCCAGTGTGTGTTCCAGGACCACACGTTGGGAGGCAGAGTGTTCGACGCGCGGGTGATGGGCGTCGATTTTGAAGAAGAAGAAAAGACGGGCGAACGCTATCTGCTTGCCCCGATTTTTATCGTTGCGAACGAGGCATCCCGCTTCGTCGATAACCGCTGAGAAAGGAACAGCCATGAGTAAGAAGTTTCAATTGACGGGGTCGGGCGAACTCGAAATCGACGACGGCGCCTACACCCGCAAATTCAAATCCGGCGACACGTTCGATCTGGACGACGCCGAACTCGAGAGAATTAAACGGCTCGGTCTGTCCGGCCAATTCGCCGAGGCGACCCCGACGCCGAATCCGACTCCGTCCGCGCCGAGGAAGGCCGCTGCACGGGTCGAAAAGGAAGGTGAGTAATGGGCCGAGTAAATGATTCGACAGTCGGAGTATGGCTGTCCCGTCTCAAGCAGTCAGACTACAACACCCCGATCGCGACAGCTTCGAACCTCTGGAAAAAGTTCATCGCCACCGACCGGTCGCTGGCGGAATATGCGCCGAACGTTTCGGACAACCGGGGATTCGCGACAACGACGCTCGAGCCGACCGAGCAGTACATCAACTTCCACACCGTCAGGAAGTCGTTGTCCTTTCAGTTGTCGTCCTACTGGCTGGCCTACTTCCTCCACAAACTGAGGGGAACCATATCGACCAGCCAGCCCGACTCGGTGGATGCCCCGACGGTCCGGCGTCACCTCTTTGCCCGGCAAGACCTTGCCTCGGACCCGGATGCGAGGGTTTTTGGGTACATCGAGAAAGCCGGCGGTCACGACATCCACTATCCCTCGATGGCCTGTACGCGTCTGAACATCAGCGTCGACAACGAGCAGCGTCTCACGTCATCGGTCGATCTTGTGGGTAGCGGGAAACGGATCGACCCAAGTGGGACGAGCGGACTCGCGACCGAGTCCGATTCGCTCGACGTGTTTTTCGGGTCGGCTGTCGCGCTGACCATCGGAGATGGCGTCAACCCCGACATTCAGGCCGGGATTGCCGGGCGTCTGGTCAGTAAATCCATCAGTTTCTCGGCGAATATCGCCGAGGACGATATGCGTCCGATCGGCGCAGGGCGGTATCAGGGAAATGACCCGGCGTCCGGCGCGGTGGGTTCTCAGGCGCTGATCACTGACATGCCGACCGAACTGGCGTTCGCGTTGCGTCTCGATTCAGCCGGCGATCCTTTCTATACGTGGCTCCAGCAGCAGACCGACTTGTCGGCGGCCTTCGAATTTTTCGGCACCACGATTGCCGTTGTCGACGAAGACCCCGATCCCGACACGGTCTACAAGCACTCGGCGTTGTTTCAATTCGACCGGGTCCGCATTCGCCAGGTTCAGTTGCAGTCCCGCAACAACCTGCTCGTGGCGAATATCACGGCCACGCCCCTCTGGGATTTCACAAACAATCGCGACGCATTGATCCGCGTCGATAATACGACCACCAGTTTCACGTCGTAATCTTCGTGAAGGGGCGGCATCGGAGGCGCCCCTTCATTTTCAAGGAGTCAAAATGTCAGGAAACAAGTACGACGCAAAATCGCCGCAGACCGTGTTCCTCGAAATCGCACGGGGTACGAAACGGTACAAGGTCAGTCACTACCTGCAGCCGCTGACCGACGAAGATTTCGCCCGGCTGAACGACGCGGGGAACATCAAGACCGAAGACGGTCAGGTCAGTTCGGGATACGACGAGGTCGTCAATGAACTGTGGGAGTCCAAGGTGATCGGCATCGGCGGTTATGCCGCCATGAGTGAGACTGACTTCAAACGGTTCATCCCCATCGAGGATCGCCGCGCCGCCCTGCGGGGACTTGATACCGGTCGGGTTCTCATCGAGGAAGCCGCTGAAGACGAACTCGTCCCGCTCGATGACCGGTGCGAGTACAAGCTCAGGGTGGTTTTTGACGGGAAGCCCATCGTTACGAAGCATTTTCTGAAGACTGCTTCGGCGGAGCAGGAACGCCGGCGCAACAAGATCGTCAAGGAGTGCGCCGGTGTGGTCGGCAAAGCCGGGGAACTCATCGCCCGGATGGCGAAAATCTACGACGAACTGGTTCTCTCCAGTGAGGGTTACGAAGGGGCGCCACCGTCCAGCCACAAGTTCCTCGTGGTCGAGCAGCATCTGACCCAGCAGGCGGCGAACACGGAAAAAAACTGAGAAGCCTCTTGCCCCTGATTGCTGCGGCGGTCGAGCGAAAGTTCGGCAGCCTCTTCGGTCGGGGCGGGGGCGACCAGCCGCAGGCCGGTCGGTGTCCCGGAGAAGATGCCTGCGAAACCTTCAAAGCCGGAGGCCGCGATCTCCGAATCTGTCGGGTCTGCCCGATGGAGGCGACGAAGCCGAAGGGCAAGGTTCAGGCTACCGACCGGGACGAGAGAATCGTCGGGACTATCGAGCGAATGGCCGCCGAACTGGAAATGGGCTATCCGCCCGCGCTCGATGAAATCACTCCGCTGGAGTACGAACTTCTCCTCGAATATCGAAACAAGCTCGCCGAGTGCGAGCGACAACTCCGGGTTGCGCTGGTGATGCGACCGCAAGGATGAAAATGCCGGGACTTGAGCGGACAGTCACAATTCGATTCGAAGGAGAAGGTGACGAACTCCTTGGCGTCTTCGGCAAGATTGGCGAAGCCGCCGAAGGTTTGACCGAGGCGCTCAAGAAGCAGCAGGGCGAGTTCGAGGCGACGACCGCGAAGGGCGTCGCCGCCGGCACGTTGATCGCCCAGGCGATTCAGGGCGGCGCGGAGAAGGCGAAGCAAGCAGCCGCCGAGATCATCGAGAAGTATTCGGACGTCCAGTTCGCGATTGCAAAAATCTCGACCATCGCGCCGGAAATCAATACCGGCTCGCTTGAGGCCGACCTCCGGCGAATCTCAACCACGGTCGGCACTACCCAGGCTGAGATTGCCGAGGGCTTGTATAATATCTTCGGCTCCGTTGATGCGACGCAGCGCGACGCCGTGCAGCTCGTAGAGCTGTATTCGAAAGGCGCGCTTGCCGCGCAGACAAAAACCGAGAAATTCGGCGCGGCGGTCAACGGGGTGTTGAACGCCTATAATCTCAAGATTTCCGAGGCGACTCGCGTCAGCGACGTTTTCTTCAACACCGTCAACCTTGGCGTGGTTAGCGGCGACCAGCTTGCCGGTGAACTTGGAAAAGTTACTCCGGCGGCAAAAAATGCCGGTGTCTCGATTGAGCTACTCGGGGCGTTGATCGCGGGCATAACCAAAGAAGGTGGCGACGCCGCGACCTCCATCAATAATCTGACCGATCTTTTTGGAAAGCTGGTTGACAAGAACGCGCGCGATGCCCTTTCGGATATCGGAATCAAAATTGCCGACAGCGCAGGCAATTTTCGGCCCTTCCTTGATATCGTTCAGGACCTGAAGGTCAAGCTCGCGAGTCTTTCCGCGGAGCAAAAGGCTTTACAACTTGGGAAGATTTTCCCCGACAAGCAGGCGCGAGAAGGCTTGCTGGTGCTCATCAACCAGCTTGACTACGTCCGTAAAGCCTACGATATCAACCTGAAGGGTCTCGGCGCGTCCGAAGCTGCCTCTTCGAAAATTCTCGCCACATTTTCATCTCAGAGCCGAATCGCGGGGGCGCAGGCTGGCGCACTGGCCGTGGCCATTGGCAAAGTCGTCCTGGAAAGCAAACCGGCCCAGGCGACTCTCGGGGCCGTGGCCCAGGTCCTGAAGCTGCTCACCGACAACGTCGGAGCGACGATTGCGCTGACGACGGCGGTCGGCGCGCTCGCCCTGGCGTACACGCTCCTCAATACCGCCGCGATTCCCAACGCGGTCTCCTCGTTCGGCACGTTGGTATCCACCCTGCGGTTGGTCGGGCAGGTAATGGTCGGCACTGCCTCGCTGGTGCAGGGCTCGGCAGCGACCATTGCCGTGGCCACGCTCGGCTGGGGCGCGCTGGCCCTCGCAATCGGTGCAGCGACTTTCACGATTTACAAGTACGTCACGGCTGAAACTGAATTTGCCGGTACTACTTTAGAGACTATTCGTGCGGCGGCCGCAAAGCAGAAGCAGCTTGGAGAGTTGGATAAAGCCACTCTTGACTATGCCAAGAAAACCGAGCGCTGCACGGGAACGCTGATTGATCTGAAGGCGGCGTACGATGCGCTCTCTCCGGCGGCGCAGGCTCGGGTCAGTGCGATTCGGGGTGAGGCCGAACGATTGGCCGCGCTTCGTGAGGAACTATTCAAGGCCAAGGAGGAAGCGAAGCAGCTTGCCCAGTTGCAGGGGTTCAATACCCTTGGTGCGTTCGGTCAAGCCATCGAGCGTCAGAATGCGGCTTTGAAGGAACGTCAGGAACTGCTCGCCGCCTTCAACAAAGAGAACGAACGAAAGGCGGCTGGGACCGATACTCTTTTCGGCTTCAATGTTGCCGAGTTCAATAAACGAAACCTTCTGGAAAGTTCCAGTAAGGCGTCGGCAGCCTACGACGAGCAGCAGAAGAAGATTGAGGAATTGATTCCGCGGGTTGTTGAACTTCAAAAAGCCTTTGGCTTGAGCGACGAAGAATTGCTGAAGCAGATCACGACCTACGGCGTGGTCAGCCAGGACGCGATTCCAAGAGTTCGCGAGGCCCTCGACCTGTACCGAAAAGACCAACTCAAAAACGCTGGCGCAACCAAGGCTTTGACCGATCAGATCAAGGCGCAGGTTAACGAGATTGCGAATCTTGACGCCGCGCAGCGTCAGTCAGCGCGACGGAAGATCATCACCGAGGCCGTCGCTTCGATTGCCGAAGAATCCAAGTCCTCAGCCGAAGCTCTGAAAAAGCTTCGTGAGGAACGCGGAAAGGAACTCGGCAAAACAATCGAGGACGTGAAGCGTGTAGGAAAGATTCAAAAGGACCTCGAAGAATCCCTTGACCTCGATCCTAAGAAAACCACGCGCGGGATCGTGACCGCAACCGATCAGATTCGTCAGCTCACGAACGAGATCAACAAGGCCAAGCGGGAGATCGATGCGCTCAAGGGCGGCGGCGGGCGGCTGTTCGACCTGACTCTGGAAAAGGAAGACGTCGAGGAAGAGAAGCGGCGGCTGGAGGAAATCCTGAAGCTGCGCCGCGCCCTCGGCGTGCAGCAGCAGGCCGCGCTCCCCGCCAGCCGGGAAGGTCAGGAGGCGTTGCTGCGGGGGCTTCAGCGCGAGGACGAACTCCGGAAGAACGTGCTGAAGCTGGCCGAGGAACAGGCCGACGCGCAGGCCCGGCTACGCTTGGCGTACGCGGCCAGTACGGTGGCTGTAGTGGACGCCCAGACGAAGGCCGATATCGCTTTCCTCGAAGGATTGCGGAAGCGTCGTGAAGCCTACGCCGACACCGTCGCCGAATTGGCCAACCTGATTCGTCGGCAAAGGGAATAAGAGCGGG
>JAAFHI010000382.1 GCA_013298335.1 Actinomycetota bacterium | reverse complement strand
GTCTTCCCAGAGCGTTTCCTTGATCGGCGTCGCGCCGTAAAACTGGTTGAGAACCCAACTTTCAATCCGGCGTTCGGCTTCCGCGCGCGACGCGACGGTCAGGTCGATCCATTCCGTATATGAATCGGTTACCCGCCGGGCCTGTTCATCGGCGGCCTGTTTCCACAGGTCGGGACGCTGCATCTGCGTGACCGGATCGGCCCCGAACCGCGACAGATCGGGAAAGGTCTGGAATCCGAAGAAGCCGAAAATCCGCCGCACGAGGTATTCGCGGTCGTTAGGCAGATCGTCAGGAAATTGTGTGAAGAGCGGAACGTAGACGAAGTGGCCGCCGCGCATGTCCGTCAGGATGTCGATCGCTTTGGTGAAGGCGTCGCGCGTCGTGACGGTGAACGCATCGGAATTCGTGAGCCGAAACCCGAGCTGGCCGAGTTCGAAATGGACCGCGACGGTCTGCATCGCATCGGGTTCGCCCGGCGGCGCAATCCAGAGCCGCAACCGGCGCAGCGCGATGGATTCCAGTGATGTGTCGGTGGCTTTTTTCGTCGTTTCCGGCATGGCGAAAATGAATGATTACGCGCCGAGATAGGCAGCGATGACGCGCTGGTCGTTGCGGATTTCCTCGGGCGTACCGACCGCGATGGTCTGGCCGTATTCGAGCACCTGAATGCGGTCGCACGCGCCCATGACGACTTTCATGTTGTGTTCAACGAGGACCACCGTCAGATCGAACTTGTCGCGAATCCAGCGAATGAGCTTCATCAGTTCGATAGATTCCTGCGGGTTCATTCCGGCGGCGGGTTCGTCGAGCAGCAGCACGGATGGCCGCGTCGCCAGCGCCCGCGCGATTTCGAGCCGCCGCTGGTCGCCGTAGGGCAGACTCGACGCGCGTTCTTCCCGCACGTCGGACAGTTTGAAAATGTCGAGCAGTTCGAGGGCGAAATCGTTCTGCCGGCGTTCTTCGGCGTGGTGGCGCGCGGTGCCGAGCACCGTGTCGAGCAGCGTGGCGCGGCAGCTTCCGTGACAGGCCGTCTTGACGTTTTCGAGGACGGTCATCTGTCCGAACAGACGGATGTTCTGAAAGGTCCGTGCCAGTCCGCGCGCGGCAATCTGGTTCGGACGCAGGCCGACGAGGCTTTTCCCCTTGAGCGTGATGTCGCCCGACGTCGGCTGGTAGACGCCGGTCAGCAGGTTGAACACGGTGGTTTTCCCCGCGCCGTTTGGCCCGATCAGGCCGAACACCTGCCCGCCCGTCACGTCGAGGTCGAAGTCCTTGACGGCGATGAGGCCGCCGAAACGGATGGTCGCCTTGTCGGTTTTGAGAAGCGTCGAAGTCATTGGAAGTGCGGTTTCAGATAGTAGCCGTTCAGTTGGTATTCGCAGCATCCCGCCGCGTCGATCTGCTGGAACGTGTCGGCGGCGGAAGTGAGGTTCTGCTTGCGAAAGGTCTTCGGAAGGTCGCGCAGCGCCGCCGCGAGGTCTTCCGCGTCGTAGTTCTTCGGCGGCTCCCAGACCAGTGCGCCGGTCACCTCGCTGGGCATTTTTCGCATTCGGAGTTTCAGCAGAAACTGGAGCGTGCGGTCGAAATCGTGGATGCGGGTGATGGTCAGGTCATAGCTATCGTACCTGAAGCCCGCCTCGTAAAACGCAATGTTTCGTTCGAGCGGAAACGCCGAGCTGAAGTCGAAGATGCGGCCATCCTCTTTCGAAATCACGAACCCGCCGTTGCCGACCAGCATTTCGTTTTCGTCGCCGGTGGCGAGGTAGGCGCGGGTCTGAAAGGCAAAGTACCACCCGCCCGCGAGTTCGCGCAGCGCGTCCTCGCAGAGCGCGCAGTCGTCGCCGATTTTGGCGAGGGCGAGTTGTCGAGCCAGTTCGAAGGTAAGCATCGCGCCCGGTCGGGTGATTGTTTTCGGTGTCCGTTTGGCGAAAAATGTGCGGAATCGCGAAAGATTTCAAGCGAAAGCGAAAAAGAACATGAGTCAGCTCACTTTGCGGGCGCTGGTCGCGGAATGCGCGGCGGTGCTCGAACTGGCGCAGGTCGAGGCCGCGCCGAAAACCGCGTCGCTGCTCGTCCGCGAACTGCTCGGCCTCGATCTCTCGGCGCTCATCGCCTTTCCCGAACGTCCGGTCGCCGAAGAAGACGCCGCCCGCGTCCGCGCGGCGCTGACGCGACGCGCGGCGGGCGAGCCGTTGCAGTACATCACGGGACACCAGGAATTCTTCGGCCTGGACTTCATCGTGACGCCCGCCGTCCTGATTCCGCGCCCCGAAACCGAGCACATCATCGAGGCGGTTCTCGACCACTGCCGCGAACGAACCCTTACCGCGCCGCGCATTCTCGACGTCGGGACCGGGTCGGGCTGCATCGCGGTGACGCTGGCGGTGAAACTCCCCAAGGCAAACGTGACGGCGGTGGATATTTCGCCCGATTCACTGGAAGTGGCGAAAACCAACGCCGCGTGCCACGGCGTCGCCGACCGGATGACCTTCCTGGAAAGCGATTTTCTGAGCGCGTTCACCCACCGGGACGACCTCCTACCGTACGACATCGTCGCGTCGAATCCGCCCTACATTCCGACGCGGGAGTTCGACGGCCTACAACGCGAGGTCCGCGATCACGAACCCTATCGCGCACTCATCGGCGGCGAACGCGGGACCGAAGCCTATGAAATTCTCCTGAAGGACGTTCCGGCGCGGCTCGCCCCCGGCGGCGTGTTCATCTGCGAGGTCGGTTTCAATCAGGCGGCACGTATCATCGACATCGGCGAGGCCGCCGGATGGACCTGCGTGCGAATCGTCACCGATATGCAATCCATCGAACGCACGCTGGTGTTTGTTCAGAGTCCCCCGCTTGAGCGGAGAAATTCAATATCTCCCCGCTAAAGCGGGGGACTCTGAACTCCTCGTTCATGCTATGATGCGCTCTTTTTCTGAAAGCGAGTGTGCATGTATGAGCGAGAATCATCCGATTGAAGAAACCGGCGCGATCGAACCGACCGACGAATTCGATATTGTCGAAGGCGGGGAAGAATTGCTGGACGGGGCCGAGCCGCCGGCGCCGGAGTACGTCATATTGCCGAGCGTGGTCATCATCGGTCGGCCCAACGTCGGCAAATCGACGCTGTTCAACAAGCTGACCAACACGCGCAAGGCGATTGTCGGCGACGAACCGGGCATCACGCGTGACCGGCACTACGGCACGGTCGAATGGCAGAACTACGCGTTTGAAATCGTGGATACCGGCGGGATCGTGCCCGACGAGGAAGCGATCATTCCCGCGAACATCTTCAAACAGGCTGGTTACGCCATCAACGCCGCCGATTTGCTGCTGTGGGTGGTGGACGCCCGCGCGGGCGCGACGCCGCTCGACGAGGAAATCGCGCGCCATCTGCGGGGCACGGGCAAAACGGTCTACGTCGTGGCGAACAAGGCCGAAACGCAGGCGGTGGTCAACGACTCGCAGGAATTTTACCGTTTCGGTTTCGACGCGGTGTATCCCGTCTCCGCCGAACACGGCACCGGCGCGGCGGAACTCCTCGACGACGTGATGAAGCGCGTGAACGCGCCCCCGGCGGCGCTGCCGCAGAAGCGAAACATCCGCGTCGCCGTCATCGGACGCCCCAACGTCGGCAAATCCTCGCTCGTCAACCGCCTCCTCGGACAGGAACGGGTCATCGTGAGTCCCATCGCCGGGACGACCCGCGATTCCATCGACACCGAACTGATTCACGACGGGACGGAATTCACGCTCATCGACACGGCGGGCATCCGGCGCAAGGGCAAGACCTTTGAAATGACCGAAAAGCTGTCGGTGGTGATGGCGCGCAAGGCGCTCGAACGCGCCGACGTGGCGTTTCTGCTGCTCGATGCCATCGAGGGGCCGACCAATCTCGACGCGACCATCGCGGGCTACGCGCTCGACTCCGGCACGTCGATCATTCTTGGTCTGAACAAATGGGACGCCGTCGAGAAGGACAGTACGACGATGAGTCTCTACGAACGGCAACTGCGCGAGCGGATCAAGTTCCTCGACTATGCGCCGACGACGTTCATTTCCGCGCTCAAGGGCCAGCGCGTGACGACGCTGCTCGATCTCGCCAAGCAGGCGTACGCCGCGCGGCACCGGCGCATCACGACCGGCGAACTCAACCGCTTTTTCGAACAGAATCTCGAAAATCCGCGCGCTTCGACGCCGACCAACGCGCGGGTGAAGATTCACTACGTCACGCAGGCGCGCAACGTCCCGCCGACGTTCGTACTGTTCACCAACTCGCCGAAGCCGCTGCACTTCAGCTACCTGCGCTACATCGAAAACCGACTGCGCGAGTCGTTCGACTTCTTCGGCACGCCCGTCCGCATCGTCCAGAAACTCAAACTCAAGCCCAAAAAGTAATGGACCGCGCGCACCCTGCGCGCATGTCTTTACACTTTCCAGGAAAACGAAAATGCCCGCGTCGTAATGGAGCGCGCGCATCTTGCGCGCATGTCTTCAAATCCTGCTGGAACGCGCGCAATCTACACGCATGAAAAATGCCCGCGTCCACCCGACGCGGGCATTTTTGTTTACAAGGCATGCGCGCAGGATGCGCGCGCTCCAACTACGCCGTGGCAGCGGCCACTTTCACCTTCTTCGCCGGGCGTTCGATGTGGGCGGCGCGCGTCCAGGCGGCGTAGGTGGCGGGGTCGTCGCGGTAAATCACCCGTGCCACCGCGTCGAGGTCCCGGACGGCGTCGAGTCCCGCCGCGATGGCGTCGTCGATGGCATCGCCCGCGGCGGTC
>JAAFHI010000665.1 GCA_013298335.1 Actinomycetota bacterium | reverse complement strand
CCCATTTCCTTTCCGTCGCGTTCCAGTCGTAGCGCCACGGATACCGTTCAAAAGCCTTGGGATGAAACTTGGGGTTTTTCTCCCAGGCCACCCAGCCGGTGTGCTCTACAACAAGGGCGTCGGGGCCTCGGTTTTTTTCAATGTCCCCCTCGACGATCTCCTCGATCCGTTCCACCTGATCCTCCGAAACCCCAAGCAGGCATTTTCCAGTCCCGTTGTAGAGAAAGAGATCCGACGGGCCTTGATTCGTCTGGAGTTGGCGAACGTAATAGGTTTCGCGGAATCGCTCCCCGGACGACAAGTAAAAATCCACCATCCGCGCGGCGACACACCTTTTTACCGGGTCGGTCTTTTCGGCGGGACGAGCCGCCGGTGCCGGCGCGGGAGGCTTCAGGCATTCGGAGCAGACGAGTCCGAGCGATTCCTGTCCGATTTTCCCACTTCCCGAGTTTGACTCCTGAAATCGAGCAAGACTTTGTTCGATTTTCGTTCCTGGAAGAAACGCGCGACAGTGCGGACAGACATTCTCGAGGAGGGAAGGCCTTTCGGGTGGATCGAGGGCTTCCTGAAGGTTTGCACCCAGCTCGGCGGCCCATTCCACCGGAAGACCTTCGTTTGAGTCCGGGAACACCTGAAGGTCATCCTTTTCTCCAAAAGCCAGGTATGCCACGGGAAAGGCTTCGCGGCAGTTCAGGCAGATCCCGGTTGAAACCACCGCGTTCAGCCTTCGAAACGGTCGCCTGCATTTGAGGCAATGGGGACGCGGGCAAAAGCTCGCCTTCGACGGCAGCAGAAAGCCGCCCTCCTTCAATTTCTCAAGGTCGTCGAGAGAGCCGAGTTTGAATTCAAAAACGCCGATCCCATTCCGAAGGTAGAATTTCCGGGCATTGATGTTGGGTTCCTGAGAAACCATGACTTCAAAAATGGCCAGAACCCGATCGTTTTCGTCGAGAATGGAAACACCGGGAACGAATTCACCGACGGCCAGCTCGACGGAAACCCGTCGGGCGTTTTGAAATGGAGCGCCCCTATGTTCGGCCCTGCATCGATCACAGGTCCACCTGAGCTTGATCCCCTTCCCTTCACGGATAAAGTCGCGAAGGATTTGGGCGATGATTTCCTTGCCCGTCAGGTGGAGCAGGAATTCGGGCGGGAGGCATTCGGAAGGCTGGGAATGAGCAAAATGGTGTTTTCGGATATCGCCTTTTCGGGCAATCAGCGGCACGTCGCAGCCGGGGCATCGACAGTTGCAGTCAAGTCCGGACGACACTTCCGAAATGTGAAGGTAGCTGGCTTCCCTTTTGCCGAACGGGATTCTGACTTCCAGAAGCATGACCCGGCACTTCTCCTATTGAAAAAAGGGCGAAGCCAAAGACCTCGCCCTTTCCTTTTCAAATTTTTCCGTAAACGAACCCGGTTACTGAGGACGAATGGCCGCAATCAAGACAAACATGCCATTTTCGGTAAAGGCAATAGCACCACCGTTCTCGATTTGCCGGTTGACAGATTTCGTTTTCCAGTCGGCAAAATTGTGCGTCCCTTCGTTTCCGAACTCTCCCGCCAGCTCAACGATCAGACCTTCCTTCGGAGTTTCACCGACACCGAAAATCTGGAACTCCATTTTGTAGCCGGCTCCGATCGGTGTTTCGGTTCCGTCCGGGTTTTTGACGCTATTAAGTTTGAGGAGGTTGGTTTTTCCGTTTTCACCTCCCGCGGCCATCTGCTTTCGGTCAAAAACGTCGACGTCTCCGTCGAGCAGGACCGCGACTACTTTTTCGCGCTCCGCCGAAGAAAGTACTCGAATTTGACCGTCAGCCTCCCTAAAGGCTCGTTCAAGTTTTTTCTCGATTGTTTTTTGCTTGGTGGCGAGTTCGGTGGTTTTAATGACAAGAACCATGGACTCCGATCCGACCGTGGTTTTCGCGGAGACAAAGCTTGTCAGCGAGAACACAAGGACCAACGACACAATCAAGGCGTTGATTTTTTTCATCCGTTTTTTCCCTTCGATTTTGGCGAGTTGACAACGAGTTTGGCCCACGAATCCTGCCAGAGTTTTTTCCTAAGTCAAGATTTCAGCTACCCAAACTTTGTTTTTTACGGACGGACTTGATTCAAATCGTTCCCATGCCGAATTGAACCAGGCGAAGCCGACAACGCCGCGCCTTTCTTTTGATCCTTTCAGAAACCGGCGCGGCGAAAGCTTACGTTCAAACACGCGGACGGCTTTGCCGACAGAGCGTTTCTGGAACTCCCCTTCGAGCAGGGGGTTCCGAAGGAAAACCGGAGGGAGACACACCGGCGAAGCAATCGTTCCCTCAATTGTCGCCGGTTTTCCTGACCGGCCTTGCTCGGATTCCCAACCCTGATTTTTGAAAACCTTGATCGAACCCAGCCCGGAAATTGACAGTTCGGGCCGGTTGGGGTTAATAGAAACCGGAAGTTCAATCGTCACGAATTGCAGAAAAATGTCAGGTGATTCAGGTGACCTGAACAAGAGACGTCCCAAGAAAACGGCAGGCGTCCGAATCATACTATTGAGCGGAGAAACCAGAAATGACGAGAGCGACCAGCGGTTACAAGGGAATCAGCCGCATTGACCACGAAGCCAAGCACACCCACGGATGGTATGTGCGGGTTTGTTACGATCGGAAAATGTACTCGAAGTTTTTCAGCGATGCGTCCAACGGCGGGAAAGAAAAAGCACTCAAGAAAGCCGTCAAGCACCGCAACGATATGGAGAAGCAACTCGGCAAGCCCCGCACCGACCGGATCATCGTGGTTTCAAACAGCCGCAATTCCACCGGCATCATTGGCGTTCAACGTACGTTCAAGGGTGTACCCGTCAAAAATGCCGCGAACCCTTTGGCCGGTGGGCAGTACGAAGTGACCTGGAGTCCGGAACCGAACGTGCTTCGCAAAACATCTTTCTCCATCGAGAAGCACGGCGAGGAAGGCGCGTTTCAAAAAGCGGTGGAGCTGCGACAGAAAGTCGAGAAGAAAATCTACGGTCGGGTGATCCAGACCGAGATCCCCGCGTTCGAAGTCGTCAAAGCCCGGCTGGATGGAAAGCAGCTTGCGAAGAAACCAGCGCGGAAGAAGAAGAAGGGAAACTGACCGGATTTCCTTGAGCGGTGGCAAAAAAGCCGACCCACGGATTGAGTCGGCTTTTTGATTTTCCTGCCCCGCGATCGACGAAAGTTACGTTCCGGCACTCAAAATCCTTCGGACTTTCG
>JAAFHI010000735.1 GCA_013298335.1 Actinomycetota bacterium | reverse complement strand
GTCTGAGAACTTCGGATTCGCCGCCGTCATCAGGCAGAGTCCGCCGCCGAAACACATCCCCATCAGCCCGACCCGCCGACCGTCCATCCGCTTGCGAAGAAATTTCGCCGCCGAGCCAATGGTCGTGACCGAGGCGGCATCCACCCGGTAATCGGCCAGTTCCTGAATGGTCGGGGTCATCACGACAATCCCCGCCGCGGCGACCGATTCGGCGAAAGCCACCATGCGGGGCTCGGTGTAGCCGTCCTTGTGGATGCCGTGGAGCATCACCACCCCCGGTGGATTCGAAACACCCTGCGGGATATAGATTCGAGCCTTGACCGGACCGGTCGGGCTCTCGAAAACGACCTCTTCGCGCGCGAGTGGCCGGTTTCCGAAAAACGCGGGAACGCCCTGGACCGAAGCGCCGCCGAAACGGAGCAACAGCACGGTCGCCCGCGCGTGATTGATGGTCGGCCCGCAGGCGACGGCGACCAGAATGATGGCCGCCAGCAGTCCGATGGCGACACCGCGAGTCGAAAAACGTTTTACAAAACCCTTCATGAACGGCTCTCCGTGGATTTTCATTCTCGCCGGACCGGTTCCCGGAAACCCGTCCGGCTTGACAGCCGGTTGCGTCGGCATCTTACATTGCCCGAAATCCAACCGTACCATCCGCCTTGTCGAACCTTTCGAATCGCCACAACCCGGCGTTCCGTCCGAGGTACGGCCCCATTCAGGAGAAACCGCGCGCAATGAAATTCGACCTCGAAAAACTTCCTCAACAACTTCTCGCAATCGGCATTTCCATCGGGATGAAACTCATCGGCGCACTGCTGTTGTGGTTCATCGGACGGATGCTCATCAAGTTCGCCATCCGGGTCATGGACCGGGCGCTCGCCAAGAAATCCATCGAAAAAACCGTGGCGAACTATTTGTCCTCGGTGGTGTCGGTGCTCCTGAACATCTCCCTGGTGGTCGCCCTGCTCGGCTACTTCGGGGTTCAGACGACGACCTTCGCGGCCCTGCTCGCCGCCGCCGGATTCGCCATCGGCACGGCCTGGAGCGGGCTGCTCGCCAACTTCGCGGCGGGGGTTTTCCTGCTGTTCCTGCGCCCCTTCAAGGTCGGCGACATGATTACCGCGGGCGGGGTCACCGGCGTGGTCGAGGAAATCGGACTGTTCGCGACGACGCTCAACACCGCCGACAACATCCGGACCTTCGTCGGCAACAACAAGATTTTCTCCGACAACATCCAGAATTTTTCGTCGAATCCCTTCCGGCGCGTCGACATGGTGGCGCAACTCAACGGCACGGTCGATCACAACGCGGCCATGAATCTGCTGAAGGAAGGGTTGAAACGAATTCCGAATGTGGTCCCGCATCCCGAACCGGTCGTCGAAATCCTGAACTTCACCGAACTCGGACCGGTGCTGGCGGTGCGTCCGTTCTGTCACAACACCCATTACTGGCAGGTCTTTTTCGACGCCAACCGGCTCATCAAGGATACCTTCGGGGAAGCCGGATTCCCCGCCCCGGTCCGCCAGATGGTCCTTCAGAGAAAATAACCGCTCCGCATTCCGACGATTTTTACCGGTCACCTTCGAGGAACCATGTCATTTGAGCTGAAAGAACGCGCCGAAACCGTCGAAACGCCATTCGATCGCCAGGAACGCATCGGCTGGTGGCGGCAGGACGTCCTCCGCAATGCGCGGGTGATGGTCATCGGGGCCGGGGCCCTCGGAAACGAGGTTTTGAAAAACCTGGTCCTGCTCGGCATCGGAAAGATTCTCGTGGTGGACTTCGACACGATTTCGGTTTCCAACCTGAGCCGGACGGTTCTGTTCCGCCCCGAGGACGTCGGGAAAAGAAAAGCCGCGGTGGCCGCCGAACGGGCCCGCGACATGGCGCTCGAACGCACCTCGACCGTGGATTTTCTCGATGCCGACATCGTCTGGGAACTCGGTCTCGGCATCTATCGCCGGATGGACCTGGTTATCGGATGCGTGGATAACGATGAAGCCAGGCTTTCCATCAACCGGGCCGCCAGATCGGTCGGGAAACCGTGGATCAACGGCGGTATTTTCGAACTTTCAGGCAGCATCACGCCTTACGGTCGGGAACAGACCTGCTATGAATGCACAGTCACCCCGGACCAGGTGGCAGATGCCCAGTCGCGCTACGATTCCTGCGAGCAGGTCAAGAAACGCTACGTCGCCGAGGAACGCATGCCGACCGTCCAGATCACCTCGGCGCTGGTCGCTTCCCTTCAGGTCCAGGAAGCGGTCAAGATTCTTCACGGCGAATTCGTGGATTTCGGCGTCAGGCTTGCCTACAATGGCACGACTCATGGATTTCACCGGATTTCGCTCCCCTTCGACGAAGGGTGTCTGGCCCACGGGCAATTCGAGGACATTCACCAGCTTCCGCTCTCGGCCCGGACCAGCACCGTCGCGGAACTGCTCGATCACCTGGAACAAAAATTCGGTGACGACGTCAAAATAGACCTTGCGGCCCGGTTCATTCGGCGCATCCGGTGTCGGAATTGCGGAAAATGGATTTCCTTCGAACGCCCGGCCCACCGGGTTTTCGACGACGAGTTAATCTGCGCCGACTGCCGGAGCGGCGACCATCCGACCGGCGCGGAAGCATTGCCGGGCGAGGGCGGTTCGGATTACGTTCAGGCGGTCACGACATTTTCACGACGGAATTTCGGAAACGAACCGATCTCCCCGAATATCAGCGGGAAAGCGCTGTGGGAAATCGGAATCCCGCCCCTTCACATCCTGAACGTCACCGACGCGGAACAGCGGCAGTTTGCGTGTGAACTTTCAGGCGACGTTGCAACGATTTTTTCGGATGGGTGGGATTTCCCCCCGCTCACGTGAACTTCCGGGAGGAAGCCGATGGAAGCATTGGGAATTCTTGGCGCGGGCTTCTTCATGCTGGTGGTGGTGGTGTCGTTCGCGACCGAATTTTACGACCTCCACCGATCCCGCCGTGACAAGGAAGAGGGGCGG
>JAAFHI010000387.1 GCA_013298335.1 Actinomycetota bacterium | reverse complement strand
GTTGACATCGCCTTGAGTGGTCTGGGAAGTCGTCGTAATCGTCACCGGACCGCCCTTGACCTCATTCCGGACAGTGAGCGCGCCGGTCCTCGTGTTGGTGTTGTTGTCGGCCACGATGACCGTCGAGTCGGCCTTCAGCTTCAGCACGCTCCGGTCGACATACTGGATGACGGCGGACGAATCGGACGATGTAATCACCGAATCGCCCGGTTCAAGGAGAATTCCGGGAAAGGCGGGTTCGTTCCGGTTCGTCTTCTGGCGATGCACCGTTACGCTTCCCAGAACCTGCACCAGACGGGCCCCTTCGCTTTTCAGTTCTCCCGTAATTTCCTTCTGATACCGCTTCCAGCCGTAAATACCGCCCACCAAAAAAAGAACCGCCAGAACGATTCCCAGAATCTGATAGAACGTCCGGCGGGAAATGACATACCAATCCAGCAGCGGTCGCCGGACCTTGGCATTTCCCCTGGTGTTCCGATTGGCGCTCTGGCCGTGCATGCGGGCGGACCTCTTCCCGGTTCAGGACGAAAATTTCAGGAAACGATTGAGATTGAATCCAGTTCGGACGCTATCACAGCGTTTCGAAAAAAATCAAAAAAGCGATGTCAGGATTGGATTAACCAGTCGATCAGCCTCAATTTTCGAAGATCGGGTCGGTCGCTCCGCCCCGCCCCCCCTGATGGTCGGCACCCCGGAGTTTTCCCGTCTGGTCAATGTAAAAGGAAAGACGACCGGTTTGTGGGTATCCGGAGGGCGTACTGTAACAGGAAAACTCGTTCTCACCGGGTTCGCAGGTAAACTGGGACATCCGGTCGTTATTCGGGCTAACCGCCAGATCGCCCGATTCGACCAGTTCGGGGAGCGTTCCGTAGCGGCTATTGGTGGTCCGGTACGACTGCTCCGCCCGCGCCAGTGCCCGCATGGACGCCGCCGCCGATGAGTCACGGGCCTTGACGCTGGCCGAAACAATCACCTGATCAGGTTTTTCATCCTTCCGGCATCCACCCCCAAGTAAAACCGCCGTCAAAACCATCACCGAAACCATCCTGTGAGTCCTCATAAAATGTCTCCTGTAAAAAGAAGTTGAAAACCGGGATGCCCGGTCAGGCGGCCCGCGAATCCGGATCATCGGCGGTCGAAGGGGGCAGCGCCCCTTCCGCCACCGGAAATTCGAGAATGAACACGGCCCCGCGCGGTTGATTCGGCTCATAGCGGATTCGCCCGTGATGGTCCGCCACAATATGGCTGACGATGGCCAGCCCCAGCCCGGTCCCCCGCTCCCTGGTTGAAAAATACGGTTCGAACAGACGGTCCCGGGCACTCTGCGGAATCCCGCACCCGGTGTCCGACACCCGGAGCCAGGCAACTTCGCGATCATCGTCGAAACCGGTCGCCACCGTGATCGTCCCCGCCGCGACAAAGGCGTCGGATTCCTCGCCAATCGCATGAAACGCATTGTCGATCAGATTGACCAGACACCGCTTGATCTGCTCGCCGTCCAGATTCAGCGACGGCACACGCCGGTCGAGCCGGGTGGCCAGCCGGATGTCGCCCAGACGTTCCGCGTAAAGCACCACGGTTTTTTCGACGATGTCGTTCAGGGAAACGGCCTCGGGCCGGGCGTCCGGCAATTTGGCGAAATTCGAGAACTCGTCCACCATCCGCTGAAGCGTGCCGACCTCGCGCTCGATAATCGAAGTACATTCCGCCACCGTTTCCATCAGCCGCGGAGACCCCAGCCCGGCCCGGCGGACGTTGCGTTCGATCCGTTCGGCGGAAAGCTGAATCGGCGTGAGCGGATTCTTGATTTCATGGGCCATGCGGCGGGCAACTTCGCTCCACACGGCGCTCCGCTGGGCCTGAATCAGCGGCGAAAGGTCTTCAAGCATTAAAACCGTTCCCGAAAACCGTCCGTCATTGCCCCGGAGCGCCGTCCCCGTCACGGCGATGTGAAAATTCTCCCGATTCGGGACCCGCAACTCGACTTCCACGGTGGACTGACCGGTACGGCGGGTCCGGCGCAACACCCGCTGGAAATCCGGCGCATTCACCACCGGAACGCTTTCGGTGACCGCCCGGTCGTTTTCGATCACGCCGCCCAGCATTTCCGCCGCCGTCCGGTTGAAGGTCGTGACCCGGTTCTCGGCATCGAGGGAAATAATGCCGGTAAAGAGGCTTTGCAGCACCGTCTCGATGTAGCGTCCGCGTTCTTCCAACTGAATCCGGCTCACCCGGAGCTGGCGGGTCATTTCGTTGAAGGATTCCACCAGAATGGCGAGTTCGTCCTCCGCCCGGACCGACACGTACTGTTCCAGATCGCCCTTCGCCACCGCATTGGTGGCTTCCGCCAGCGCCCGAATCGGCAGCGTGACGCCCCGGGCGACGTTGAGCGCCAGCCACGTCGAGCCGAACATCAGCAGCAGGGTGATGAAACCGAGAATATAGAGGTAATTCCGTTTGATGCCACGCAACTCACTCGTGAGTTGCGCGCGGTCGCGGGCATTCTGGGCCAGTTCCTCGATCTTGTCGGCCAGCGCGCCGGGAATCGCCCGGGCCACCAGCACCCCACCTTTTTCTTTTTCAAGCGGCAGCCCGACCAGGAAGACCTGGTCACCGTTCAATTCGGTGGTTTCGCTCACCGAATCACCGTGAAGCACCGCCACACGCAGCGCCCGGACGATCTTGTCGTCGAGTTTCAGATCACCAACCGCCATCCGGGTGCTTCCGTTCGCTTCAAAAACGAGCAGCCGCCCGATGCCGAACGACCTGACCTCATCTTCAATTTCGGATTGAGGCCGATATTCCTCGACCCGCCGACGGAGAAATCCGGCTGCGCTGCCCAGCCCGGTCTGCTCGCGCAGGTTGACCATTTTTTCAATCAGCGCGGCATCCTGCTGGTATCGGTCGGCGGGCAGGTTAAACCATTTGTCGAGACTGCGGTTGATCAGCCCATAAGCAAACAGAAACAGCATCAGAAGCGGCAGGGAGGAAATCGCCAGCGACGCGGCCACCAGTCGAATCTGGAATTTCGAACCGAGCGTCCGCTGTTTCCGCTCCTGCTGGAGCTTGAGCAGGTTGCGCACCAGAAGCGCGAGCAGGATGGTCGAGGCGATGAAATTGAACGCCGACAGTCCATACAGCACCATCGTCGAGGACGGCGTATCGGGCACCAGAAAGGGCAGGACGTTGAGCGACCCCTGCACGAACAGCATCCCGAGCAGGACCAGCACCAGAACCAGAAGAATCAGCACCCGGATGCGCCGAACCCGATACGCCCGAAGGGCCCGCTTGGCTTCGGTGGGGTTGGTGACGCTGATTGGGCCGGTTATCGGATCGCTCATTTCCCGATCAGTCCTTTACAACGATAAAAACCTGCGTGTATTGAATATCCGCAAGGTACACTCCCCATTTTCCGTCGCCGGGGCCGATTGTCAAACCGCCTGTTGGTTCGAACACCCCGGTGCCGCGTTGAACTTCATGTTTTCCGAACGAATTTTCATTGACCGGATTCGCCGGGCCGCCGGTCGGACCGCCCCCGGACTGCGGCTCGGAATCGGCGACGACGCGGCCGCAGTTTCCCCGACCCCCGGCAGGTTGATGGTGGCGGCGTCCGACATGCTCGCCGAAGACGTCCATTTCCGCCGCCGGTATTTTTCTCCGGGCGACCTCGGATTCAAGGTCCTGGCCGTCAACCTGAGCGACATGGCCGCCATGGGCGCGATTCCCCGCTGGTGTCTTCTGAATCTGGCCCTCCCCCGCGAAGGTGCCGAGCGGTTTGGCGAGGAATGTATTGACGGACTGCTCGACCTCGCCGATGCCACGGGCGTCACCCTGATCGGCGGCGATACCTCGGCATCGAAGGGCGGCATCTTTCTGGACGTCACGATTCTGGGTGAAGTTGAACCGGATGCCATCCTGACCCGCTCCGGGGCCCGCCCCGGTGACCGCATTTTCGTCAGCGGCGAACTCGGCGCGGCGGCGGCGGGGCTCAAACTGCTTGAAAACGATGCGGTTGCCCCACTGACCGAACGAGACCGCCAGGCCATCCGGCGTCATCTGAAACCCGAACCCCGACTGGCCCTCGGACGTTTTCTGGCCGTCAATCGTCTCGCCACCGCCGCCATGGATCTCAGCGACGGCCTGTCGCTCGACCTGTCGCGGCTGGCCGAGGCGAGCGCGGTCGGCGCGGTCATTGAAAGCGGAAAAGTACCTGTTTTCGCCGCTGCTTCAGGCCCAACCGGGCTGGACCTTGCCCTGAACGGCGGAGAAGACTTTGAACTCCTGTTTACGGTTGCGCCGGAACACGCCGACCGGGTTTCCCAGGCCGCCTTCTCCGAGGCCGTCGGTGGCGTCGGACTGACTGAAATCGGGACGATTCACGATGTCGAAACGGGCGTCGTCATCGAGGAAAACGGCTTCAGAAAACCGCTCCGGCCCGCCGGGTTCGATCACTTCGGCGCGGATTCGCCGGCCAACCGCCCCGGATAGTCCTCTTCGGCCAGAAAACGGGCGTATTCCTCGAATTCGTCAAAGCCACCGTCGCTCGCCACCAGATAGACTTCCCCGTCCACAATCTCGAACAGCAAACTCGACTCGCAGGACTCGATAAAACGGTACACGACCCGGTCGTCATCGGTCTGGGTCAGATACCGCGAGCCCAGAATCGAGGCTTCCTTTCCGAGGTGGATGCGTTCGTGACGTTCCATGGGAGCAGTCAGTGGTCGGCAGTCAGCAGTCAGTGGTCA
>JAAFHI010000199.1 GCA_013298335.1 Actinomycetota bacterium | reverse complement strand
CTGAACGTCTTCGAGAAAGAGGTACACCCGCTCGGGTTTGAGCCAGAGGGCACGGAATCCGGGATCGTCAATGAAGACGTTCGGCGCGCCGGGGGCGTTCGAGCCGTATTCGAGGTTCGTCGTGCGCCCGTTGAGCAGCAGCGCGTTTTTCGGGTTGGCGTAGAAGAAGACGGACGAAAACGCGTAGAACTGGTTGTCCATCACGACCGTGCCGGGTCGTTTCGGCAGCGTTTCAATCAGCGCCTCGGCCAGCGGACGCGACCCGAGATAGGGATCGAACCCGACCATCGCGACCCGCGCCGCCGTCAGAAACAGCGTCAGCATGAGCGCGATGGCGAGAAACGGCTGGTGGTCGCCGGCGATTTTCCGGAATTTCAGGTGTACGCCGATGGCCCCGACCAGGCAGGCAATACCCGCAAGTACCAGCGGAAGACGGAGATAGGCGAACGATCCGAGCGTCAGGTCGCCCATGTGCCCGAGCGACAGCGTGTAGACGTCATACACTTCGGTGCTCTTCTTCAGCGCCTGCGCGATGTCGCCCGGCGTCGGAACGTTCCGCACGGAGTAGAGAATCAGCCCGATCGCCAGCGCGCCCGCGCCCGCGAGGACCGACGTCATCCATTTCCCGACCGTCACGACCCGGCCTCCGCGCGTGAGCGCAACCCCGACGAGCATCGCCACCGCCGGGTAAATCGGCAGCGAGTAGTACTCCTGGGTGGTCGAAAGGCTGAAAAACACCATCACGAACCCGATCCAGCAGACCGCCAGCAGCGTGGCGCGGCCCGCGCGGTCGGTCGGTCGGCGAGTGAAGTCGAGTTTGAACAGGTTTCCGAGAAAGACGCTCCACGGGAAAAACCACGCCAGATGCGACGCCCAGAACCAGAGCCGCGGGACCGTGTTGTAGTCGCGCGGATACCGCCGGTTGAGGAAGCGGAGGATGTGTTCGTTGAAAAAGTAGAACCAGAAGAAGCCCCGGTAATTTCCCGGTCCGCTCGTCATGCTGAAATCGAAGTATGGCGGATTGCGCAGCGTCGCGAGGATGAACCACGGCGCGGCGACCGCGAGCATGATTGCCGCCGTCGAAACCGGTCGCACCCGCCGCCAGGCCTCGCGGTCGAACAGCTTTCCCGAAATCGCCCAGTAGAAAAAGATCGCCGCCGCCGGAAACACCGCCGCGATCAATCCTTTCAAGAGGATGCCGAGCGCCATGCCGACGCCGAGCATGACCGACCAGCGTCCGGGATGGGGCTCGTCGTCGTCCTGCGTCCGCAAAAAGGCCCACATCGAGAGCGCGATGGTGAGCGTGAGCGTCGAGTCGGGAATCAGGATCCGGGTGAAGAGAAAGAGGCCGAGGCTCGTCGCCATGACCAGACCGGCGTAAAAACCGGCGCGCTCGCCGAACGCCCACGCCGTGAAGCGCTGGGTCGTCCAGCAGAGCGCCATCGTGGCCAGCATCAGCGGCAGCCGCGCCGCCCAGTCGGTGACGCCGAAGATTTTGAAGGAGGCCGCCATCATCCAGTAGACGAACGGCGATTTTTCGAGATAGACGACCCCGTCGAGGCGGGCCGTCACCCAGTCTCCGCTTTCGAGCATGGTCCGGGCGATCTGCGCCTGAACCGCGTCGACGTCGTCCATCAGCCCAGGGGGACTGATACAGGAGCCGAGGTAGACGATTGCGGCGACGCCGAGCACGACAAGCTCAAGGCCGCGGCGCGTTGCGTGACCGTCTCCGGCGGCGCTTCGATTCGAATGTTCCATCGCTCCATCCATTGAAAAAGCGTCATCAATCCCCAGAGGTGATAGCCGCAGTTCGCGCGCCGTTCGAGGTGATCGTCCACCATCCGCCGCACCGCCGTCGGATTGAACAGTCCCGATTCCGCCACCGCCCGTTCCGACAGCGTGTCGCGCAGCATGGCCTTGAGCGGACCGCGAAACCACTGGTGGGCGGGAATGTCGAACCCTTCCTTGCGGCGTTTCAGAACCGACTGGGGCAGCCGTTTTTCCATCAGCCGCCGCAGCAGCCACTTCAGGCTGCCGCCCCGGATCTTGAAGTTTTCGGGAAGCCGGGCGGCGAATTCGATGATCCGGTGGTCGAGAAACGGCGGTCGGACCTCGACCGAATGAGCCATGCTCATGCGGTCGCACTTATAAAGGATGTCGTCGGTCAAATAGTAGTGCTGATCGACGTAGAGATACCGGTTGCGGTATCCCGCCGCCGTGCCGGGGTCGGCGGACAGCCGGCCATAGAGGTCGCCCGTCGTGACCGCCGGCCCGTCGGGGAACAACCGCGCCTTTTCCCGCCCGGTAAAGGTCCCGTTCCAGAAAAAGTGGCTTTCCTCCGGCGGCAGCAGCGATCCGGCGAGCATCCGCTTGAGTTTGTATTCGAAACTGATCTTGGCGTCGGAAACCGGCAGTTGCCGGGCGAGCGCAAGCGCCGCGCGGCGCAACGGGCGGGGAATCCGCCGCAGATGCCGGGCGTAGCCGTCGGCCACGTAGGTCAGATAGCCGCCGAACAGTTCGTCCGCCCCGTCGCCGGTCAGCGCGACGGTCGCATGCTGGCGCGTCAGTCGCGACAGAAACCAGACCGGCAGCGCGCCCGCGTCGGCGCTCGGTTCGTCGGAGTAGTGGGTCAGACCGGAAACGGCGTCCACGACCTCGTGATCGCCGCGCAGGTCGAGTTCGAAGTGCTCCGTGTCGTATTTCCGGGCGACTTCCCGGAAATACCCGGTTTCATCGCAGGTCTGGCCGGAAAACGACACCGAAAACGTTTTCAGCCGGGTCGGCGACGCCTCGGCGGCATAGTGAAGAATGGTCGAGGAGTCGAGTCCGCCGCTCAACCAGACGCCGAGCGGTACGTCGGAGAGCAGGTGCTCGCGCACCGACGCCCCGAGCAGCCGGTCGAGTTCCCGTTCGGCGTCGGCGACCGTCATTGACGCGTCGGGGGCGAAATTGAGCGTCCAGTAGGGCGCGGTCTCGATTTTCCCCGACCGCCATTCCATCCAGTGTCCAGGGGAAAGTTTTCGAATGCCCTCGACCAGCGTGAAGGGCGTCGGAACGTAGTTGAGCGACAGATAGTGACTCAGACCCGTCCGGTCGAGCGTCCGCTCGACGTCGGGATGGGCAAACAGCGTTTTCAGTTCCGAGCCGAAAAAGAGATCGTCGCCGACGGCGGTGTAGTAGAGCGGCTTGATGCCGACCCGGTCGCGCGTCAGTACCAGTCGCCGGTCGCGTTCGTTCCAGAAGGCCGCGGCGAACATGCCCCGCAATCGCTCGAAACTCCGCACGTCCCATTCGACGAATGCCTTGAGTACGACTTCCGTGTCGCAGTCGGAATGAAAGACGTGACCGAGGGCTTCGAGTTCGCGGCGAAGTTCCCGGTGGTTGTACACCTCGCCGTTGAACACGATGACCGTCCGTCCGTCGTCGCTCCGCATCGGCTGGCGCCCGTGTTCGAGGTCCTGAATTTTCAGGCGCACGGCGGCCAGCGCGACGGTCGGCGTGACAAACACGTCCTGCTCGTCAGGACCGCGATGGTTGATCGCTTCGGCGGCGGCGCGGGCAATGGTTTCCACATTGCGTCCGCGCAGATTGGTAAAACCCGCGAATCCGCACACAGGGTGAGCTCACTCTTTTATAAGTATGAGAAGGGGTCGGTGGTGAAGTACCGTAAAATGAGCGGAAATTAATGTCAAGTTTTGTAAACGTATTATTCGTAAAGTCGAATATGTAATTTTTCCAGTTTGGTGGCACGATGATGTGACTCAATCGCCGCGAAACATAACGGAAATGTAAACTCGGTGCGCGGCTCGGGGGTTAATCGAGGCCCGCGAATGCCTCGGTCAGTTTCACGA
Organism: Actinomycetota bacterium; assembly: GCA_013298335.1. Classification (GTDB taxonomy): domain Bacteria; phylum Acidobacteriota; class Blastocatellia; order Chloracidobacteriales; family Chloracidobacteriaceae; genus JAAFHI01. The sequence goes on along the minus strand of JAAFHI010000199.1, from coordinate 2,713 downwards.
ATTCCGCCACCGTGAGCGTTTCGGGACGCCGCGCCGGGTCGATTTGGGCCATTTCGAACGCGGACGCCAGCGCCTCGGGCGAGGTCGCCAGTCCGCGCAGGGTTTTTCCGAGCATTTTTCGTCGCTGTGAAAATGCCAGACTTGAAATCGAACGAAACCGCCGCTCATGCGCGGGCGCGACGAGCGGGACCGCGCGCGGGGTCAGGCGCGCGACCGCCGACAATACTTTCGGCGGCGGTTTGAACGCCCCCGGCTGCACGTCAAACAGCGATTCGACCGTGAAATACGCCTGCACGAACACCGAAAAATAGCCGTAATCCTTTGAACCCGGCTGACTCGCGATGCGTTCGACGACTTCCTTCTGGAGCATCACGATGATCGTCGAAAACCGCTCGCGTTCGGCGGCGAGGCGTTCGAGCGTCGGCGTCGAGACGTTGTAGGGCAGATTCGCCACCAGTTTCACCGACCGCACGGGCAGGTCGGGGAAGGCGGCGCGCGCCGCTTCGAGACACGCGCCGAGATCGACTTTCAGAATGTCGCCCTCGTGGAGGAAAAACCGCCGTTCGGCGTAGTGCTCGCGCAGAAACGCGGCCAGGTCGCGGTCGAGTTCGATGGCCGCCACCGCGCCGGCTTTGGCCAGCAGAAGATCGGTGAGCGCGCCACGTCCGGGACCGATTTCAAGCACGAGATCGGTCTCGGACACATTCGCGACCGACACGATGCGCGCCAGAATGCGCTCGTCGCGCAGAAAATGCTGTCCGAACCGCTTGCGCGGCGCGGGGAGGGCGAAACTACTCATCGAATGCGCGCCTCCCACATTTCCTTGATGCGTTCGACGAGTCCCTGCCGTTCAAGTTCATATGCGATGAAGGGAGTCCGTTTCTGAAGAAGCCGAAATGTGCAGTCACCATCGCAGTAGGTTGAAAGCCAGTCGAACCGCTCTTCCTTAAACGGTGTCTTGGATTCCTCGTTCAGGGCAAGGCGATTGATTGTCTTTTGAATTTTTTTGCGCAATTCCCGGTCCAATCCTTCATTGGCGACGATGTCCAAGGTATCGAAGTCGAGAGCAAACCAGCCGTTTTCGATCTCGAAAGGATCGAGAACATCTTCAAAGTTGTTTTTTCGCGAGTTGATGCGTCCACGGCAGAGACGAAAGTTATCCCATTCGTAGGCAAGGTCCGGGTATGTGGTTCGCGGTTTGAAGTGATCCACCGTGGCAACTTCAACGGGTTCAATCCGAACGCCGGTGTATGCACAAAAATTGCCGTATGCCTTTCTTAAATCCGGAATGGCTTTTCTCCAGTGTGTTTCAAACTGGTCACTCGGAATTGGTCGAACTGCGATACGGAGAAATTCGCTCCCTGGAGTTCTGATCTTTTGATGAAAGTGAGCCGGTTCGGGCTTTTTTTCGACTGGAATCACAGTTCGACTCCATGCCGCTCGGCGAAACCCAGCCAGCGAGGCCAGAACCGATCTCCATCGGTCAGATGTTTTCCAAGTTCGCGGTGCGCGTCGCGAATTTCCTTTTTCTTCGGTCGGGCCTGTTTTTGAAGATCAAGGGCTTTTTGAATCGCTTGCTCTGCCTCAATTGAGCGCGCCGAGCCAAGTTCAAATGTTTCCGAGGTCAGCCACGAATCAGCCGTGCCATGCTTGATGAACGGCTGTTCCTTTAACTCGACTTCGCTGCCGCTGCCGTTTTTGTGAACAAGGTCGAGATGGAACAGCTTGTCGCGTTCTTCATCGAAGTGCGGTTCTAGCGACGCCAGCACCAGCGGCGAGTGCGTCGTGATGAAAAACTGGATGTTGACGTCGGGGGCGAGACATTTTCCTACTTCAAGAAGCGCGGGAAGAATTCTCCGCTGCCATTGAGGGTGGAGATGATTTTCGACCTCGTCAATAAAAACGTTCAGAGTTTTTTGAGGCGGTTCACCGAGAATCTGGGCGTTTTCTTCGTGCGTGTGCCAAAGCCAGACGATGGCATAGGCCAGCGTCAGAATTCTTTTAACCCCAGCCGATGCAAAGATTATCGGGACTTCTCCGTATGAATGACGAAGGATCGGGTATGCAACGGAATCGTTCGTGAAGAGGCGACGGGGTTCTGCGGGTTCGAGAACGCCCAAATCGGGAGGCGAGAGTTTTGCCAGAACTTCTTTAAAAGTATTGAATTTTCTTTGATCGGGGTCTCTTTGCCAAATCAGCCAGTCTCTAAAGAGGCCGTTGATAATGTTCATTTGCGTCCCGTCGATTGGACGCCCGGACCAGGTCTGTTCTTGGGAAAGGGATGTCGCCAGTGGAAGATTACTCCGCAGTGGGTCCCAAAAAATGAAGTCATTGCTTACACGAAAGTATAAACCCAGTGCATTCTGCGGCATTCGCAGGTTTTGGGGATTACCCGAATATTCCCAACGCTGTTGCTCGCGAATGTAAGTCGCAATTGGAGTGTAGGTATCCGCGACAAGTTTGATCTGTGGGAGAGATTGTGGACTCACCTTTCCTGAATACCCGCGGAAAGGCGTATCGTTTTCTAAAAAAGTCCACCACATCGCGTCCAGAATGAACGACTTCCCGACACCATTATCTCCGCAAAAGAGATTGAGCCGGGAAGCCGTTTCAAACTCGATATGTCGAATCGGGGCGACATTCGAAATACTGACGGACCGAATGAGAACCACGCCGATTTACCTCAACTCTTCCGTCGGATGACGTGGAAACC
>JAAFHI010000803.1 GCA_013298335.1 Actinomycetota bacterium | reverse complement strand
CGGAAAGTCGTTTTGCACTCCGGGACGGACGTTTGAACGTTCCGGAACGTCGTTTTGTGCTTCGGGACAGTCGAACGGCGGGGAGGAAGATCGGGAATGAATCGGTTTTTAACGTCCGAGAACCGCCCGTTTGGCGCGCTTTCCGGCGGGTGTATTGTTGTATGAGTCGCCGCTGCCCGAATCGTCGCTGCCTTTCGACTTTCGTCCGGTCCAGATGTCGGTGCTTGCCGCGTGGCTTTCGGTAATGAGGTATTGGTCGCCGTTGGAGGTCACCGTCAGATCGCCTTCCAGATCGGTTCGATAGACTTTCACGTTCATGGCCCTCAGCCGGTCGAGGGTGGGCTGGGTCGGGTGGCCGTAATCGTTGTCGGCTCCGCAGGAAATCAGGGCGGCTTCCGGTTGAACCCGGCGCAGGAAATTGTCCTTCGAGGCGTACCGCGAGCCGTGATGGGCCACTTTCAGAACCGTGGATTTCAGATTGGCGCCGTCTTCAATCAGGCGGGCTTCGGTTTCATCTTCGCTGTCGCCGGTGAAGATCATCGAGAACTTTCCGTATTCGAGCCGCAGAATGACCGAGTTGGCGTTGATTTCGCTGCCGGAAACGTTGGTCAGCCACGGCTGGCGCGGGCCGAGCACGGACAGCACGATCCCGTTGTCGAGATTGAACTTCTGACCCGCCTTGGCGACGGTGAGCTTTCCGACTCTTTCCTTCACGGTTTCCAGCATCTTCGTATAGGTCGCCGTCGGGTGCTCCTGTCCGCTGTCGAGAAAATTCTTGACCGGAATGGCGTTGAGCACGTCGCGCATTCCACCGATGTGGTCCGCGTGCGGGTGCGACGCCACGACGAGGTCGAGTTGGGAAATTCCTTTTTCCTTCAGGAAGGCCACGACCCGCTCGCCCGCCTTGTTGAGCCCGGCGTCAATCAGGATTGCCTTCTTTTCCGGCGTCACGATGAGCAGGCTGTCGCCCTGGCCGACGTCGATGGCGAAAATGGACAGAATCTTCCCGGTCAACTGGACGGGCGGCGGCGATGGCGGTGTGCTTTTCCGGCAACCGGCAAGGAAACCGAAAAGAAGGACGATGGCGACGATGACGGCGGAAGCGGGGCGGTGAAAGCGGTGCATAACACTCATTTCCGTTTTGATTTTTGACGCGAACTCACGTAGGTTGAGCGGAAATCACATTATATGGTGTTTTCCCTTTCCCGTTGGCGGATTTTTGCGCCCGCGGGCGTCGTTTGTACTGTATTCCGTTCCGAAACAACGCCATCCCATGCCCCAAAAGAAAACGGTCAATCCAACGCCGCCCCACTTTCTGATCATTACCGGCCTCAGCGGGTCGGGAAAGCATTCGGCGGTCAACGCGCTCGAAGACCTTGGGTATTTCTGCGTCGATAACCTGCCCGTGAAGCTGCTGCCGACCTTCGCGGCCATGTGCCAGCGTTCGGGCGAGAATCTGGAACGCGCGGCGGTCGTGCTCGACGCCCGCGAACCATCGTTCGTCGAGGAACTGCCCAAGGTTTTCGACGAATTGCGCAGCCTCGATCTCCGGGTTCAGCTTCTGTTTTTCGAGGCGTCGGATGACACGTTGATGCGGCGCTACAGCGAAACCCGCCGTCCGCACCCGATTGCCGCCGTGAAGAAAAAAAACTTCAGCCTGCGTGAAGCGGTCACCGCGGAACGCTCACTGCTGCAACCCATTCGGGACCTCGCCGACGTGGTGGTCGATACCTCGGCGCACACCGTCCACACCCTTCGGCAGTCACTCGTAAATGCGCTGTCGGCGGGCGGCAAGCCGTCAAAAATGCAGGTCACGGTGATGAGTTTCGGCTTCAAACACGGCATTCCGACCGAATCCGACCTCGTGCTCGACGTCCGCTTTCTCAAAAACCCCCACTACGTGCCGGACCTGCGGCCGCTGACCGGTCGCGACCGGGGCGTTCTTGATTTCCTGCTGGCCGACCCGGAAGTTCACGAAACGCAGGCCCATTTCGAAAATCTGCTCGCTTTCGTCGTGCCGCGCTACGCCCGCGAAGGCCGCAGCTACCTGACCGTGGCGGTCGGATGCACCGGCGGACGCCACCGGTCGGTGATGATGGCGGAGGCCCTGTCGAAATTTCTCAAAAAGCGCGGTTTCGCCACCGTGGCCCGCCATCGGGACATCGCCAAATAGGGATTGAAACCGTTTCGCCGCCGTTCGCATGGTCGGTTCGGGCAGGGAAGTGGTGGTGGGCGCAGCACTTGCCTCGGCTTCAATGAAAAAACGCGCCGGAAAGGGTTGCGCGGCGACGAACTTTCACTATCATTACAGGCTTATTTCCAGACTCATCCCTTTCTGAAGAGTGACCGTTATGAACGAAGTGAAGTTCGTCGAGTTTTTGCGTGAGCACGATGACGCGGCCTGGGCCGACATCGTCTCCAACCTGGTTCCGGACGTCCACGCGGTTGACCGCAACGCCCTCCGCATCTGGTTTTCCTTTTTCCCCGTCAAGCTGTTTCGCGCCCTCCAGGAAAACGAGGAGAAGGCGGTTCGGGACCTGATTCTGATTGGAAAATACAAACTGTCCGATCAGGTCGATTCCTCGCACTGGTTTCTGTTCGGCCACCGGTACTGGGAGCAGGCGAAGCAGGTCGTGATGGCGGATGCCAAAAATCCGCCCCGGACGTCGCTTGAACAGCACATCCGGCAGGCGGCCCGGTCCATGAAGGCCGAGCCGGAAATGGTGCTCGGCATCCTGGCCGTCGCCTAC
>JAAFHI010000892.1 GCA_013298335.1 Actinomycetota bacterium | reverse complement strand
CGACACCCGACACCCGACACCCGACACCCGACACCCGACACCCGACACCTACTTTTCGTTGTCGCTTCGGATCAGGTTGAAGGCAGCCTGAATTGGGACCGCGATGTTCGCGCCGGGAACCTGTCCGCCAGCCTGATCAACCGTTACCTGAGCATTGATTCCGATGACTTTTCCGGCGCTGCTGAAGATCGGGCTGCCGGAGCCACCTTCGGTGGTCGGGGCATCGTGAGTAATCCGACCGGCGACGAGACGGGTGACATGGCCTTGGGAAACCTGGGGGATGAGGTCGCCGCGCTGTGCCAGTCCGGAGGCTTTATCCGAGGTTCTGAGCTTGCGCTCGATTTCACTCTTGAACTGACCATCGGTTAATTGGGCAATAATGCCGTCTACCCCGGTCGGGAATCCCATAAGGACGATGGCTTGTCCCGTGATATCCACCGTGTTGGCCGCGGGACTGTCCGGTTCATCGAGTCCGGCAAGCGGAAGGTTCGGGAATTTGTTCTCTCCCGGATCAAATTTGCAGAGTGCGACATCGCTCTCGGTCGAAAATCCGGCCTGTTTGAGGGCAAAGGGGGTTTTGTACTTGGGAAAGTACGCGTAAATTTCCTTGATTTCGGGTCTGCCACCGAGGTTGATGATGAGTTTGTCGTTGGCGTCGCCGTACCATGGCTGGGCAATGTGGCGATTCGTGAGGATTTTTCCTTCTTCCACGACAAATCCCGTTCCGCTGAATTCTTCTGAATAGATATTGCCGGTGCCTTCGAAACTAACGTTCAGTTTGCCGTCCGCCGAGAGTGCCGACCCGTTATCGAAGCTGTGATCGAGGTAGCGCAGCGGTCGCTTCTGGCTATCATTGTAACTGTAGGTCCCAATGATAAGGCACACCCCATCCCGATAGTTGGCCGAAATCTTCGGGGCAAAGTTGACGATTTCCTCGTAGGTTTTGATGACGCCGTTTTTTTTCTCGATTTCTCCGAGGAGGATCCGAATCTGTTCTTCGGCGCCCTGATTTTTGACGCGGAGGTTCCCGACCAGTTTGGTGTAGTCCCAGACGAAAAAGAAAACCAGTCCAGTGGCTGTCATCACTGACAATGGGACGAACGCCGTCAGCAGAAGCGCGACGGCCCGTACCCAGCCCGGCATCTCGGCGTAGAGGGCGAAGACGAGTTCCTTGAGGAAGCGTGTGGCCGAACGGGGGTGGATGTGTCCCCCGGCGTCGACTTCCGGAAATTGGAGGCGGTTGTTGAGCGGGCGGGCGGCGGTTCGTTCGGGGGCGATGAGCTGGACGAGCAGTTCGGCGATGCCTGACGGTTTCTGGGCGTCGAGCGTCTCGACCGAGACGACGTCGCCGTGGGCGAGCGGAATCGGTTGATGGTCTTCGGTCTGACTTGGCTTGTCGTTGATGCGAAAGCTGTAGTGATCAGCGTCGTGGACGAAAAGTTCGAGGCGTTTTTCACTGCGGTGGATTTCCGCAACCGCGCCGCCACCGTTGGCCGACGGGAGATCAAGCACGACGTCGCATCCGGGCGCGGCCCCGAGCGTGACCGCCTCCTTGTCGAAGACGAACGTTTTACCGCGTCTCTCGCCGGAGAGACATACGAGCATCAGATGAGACATACCGCCGCGCTCGTCCAGAGCCTGCTACCCGAACTCAACGCTTCCGGAGACGGAAGCGATTCCAAAAAAGAACGCCGTGCTTCGACAATATCGCTGCAACACGCCGTTGGCTATCACAAAACCCCAATAGTAAGCCGCCGGGCGCGGGGATACAACCCAAACCTTTTGGGAAATCGAATTGAGTGTATTCCGCAGGGCTTGAGGGGCGGCTAGGGAGAGACCCGGACGAGCTGTTTCGAATACAGATTCTGGACGCCGCCGTCGCAACCGTTTTCGGTACCGACGATAAAGTTTTCGCACCGTGGCTCGGCGCAGGCATTCCACCCGTTGACGACGAACTGGTCGCAGGTCGGGGCCGTCGCCGTTCCCGATTTTCCGAAACAGACAGCCATTTCGAAGACCCGTTTGTAACGGATGGCGGTCAGGCTGATGCCACGGGTCGGGGTCGCCGGGGAGGTGCATCTGGCGTTCGAGGGGGCGTTTTCCGGGCAATCAAAGGCCTGACCGTCAAGTCCGACGGCATCCTGCCAGTAGGTTTCGGTGGTGGAGACATTGACCAAGGCAATCCAGCGCGAATATTTCGGTCCCTGAACCGGGCCGAACTTGCTGACAAGCCACGCGTCTTCACCCAAGAGCCAGTATTGGAAACGGACGTCGTCAATGCTGATTGTCCAGCGCTGAACGCCATTTTCACCACGCTGAACCTGACGCTGGCTGATGATGAAATTGGGGACTGTTCCAAGTGCTTCGGTGATCAGGGGTTGAATCTCGGCGGCGCTGATGGGTTCGGCGGCGTAATTCGAAAAACGTTCGGCCTGTGCCGGATTGGCGAACAGTCGGGTCTGAACCAGTTGAAATCCGGTTGGATGGGGG
>JAAFHI010000094.1 GCA_013298335.1 Actinomycetota bacterium | reverse complement strand
GCTTCACGGTTGCATACCCAATTTGATGAGTCTTGGGAGTCTGGGGAGTCTGGGGAGTCTGGGGAGTCTTGGGAGTCTTTGAATAAAGACGGGCTTCGACTCCCGAGACTCCCGAGACCCTCAAGACTCCCAAGACTTTTAAAAGTTGAACTTTGCCCCCGCCTGCACCAGACGCGGCGAGCCGGGGAGGATGCCGCGCACCCGGTCCACGATGAAGAGGCCGTCGGTGAGGTTTTTGCCGGTGATGAAGAAGGTCGTCCGCCACTTTTCGACCCGGTAGTTCGCGGTCGCATTCCAGATCGTGTAGGCCGGAAGCTGGCCAAGCTGGCCGTTGGCGAAAACCGACGGGTTGACCGGCGAGTCGGGCCGCAGATTGAGGTCGTCGCCGAACTGTTCGCCGACCCGGACCGCTTCAAGTTGAATGTCGAACCCGCGCGCGTGCGAGTAGCCGAACGCGGTCGTGAAAAGATGCTTCGGCGCGTAGGGAATCCGGTTTCCCGTCACCGACACATTCGTGAAGCCGGAAACGCTGCTGGACCGGCGACCGATGAAATCCGCGTTGGCGACAAGCGTGTAATTGAAGCGGGCAAAGACGTTATGGCGCGATTTGAAGATCGTTCCGGTATCCACGCGACCCAAAAATTCCATTCCCTGCTGAAGCGTCTTGCCGCCGTTGGTCAGCGTCGCGCCAACGCCCCCGGCGAGACTTGCCGGAACGATCTGATTCGAGAAATCCAGTCTGAAGAAAGCCGCGTCGAGACGGACGCCCTGAAACGGTACGCTGCGCACGCCGACCTCGGTATTCCAGCTCAGTTCCGGATCGAGGTCGATGACGCCGCCGGTGTTGCTGACGATGTCCTCTGCCCGCGGCGGCGCGAATCCGCGGTGGATGCCCGCGAAAAATGTCGCCCGGGAGTTCAGGTTGTACGCCACGCCGATACCCGGAATGACCTGCGTCAGCGACGCGTCGCCCCGCGCGCCAAGCCCGCCGTTGGCGAGGCGGTTCGTCCGGTCAAAGGCGATTTGCTCCACCCGGACGCCGGGCGTAATGGTCAGATTGCCAATGATGAAACGGTTCTGGACGTAGGCCGAAAAGGCTTTTACGCCGCGAAAATTGTTTTCGACGACCGGTCCGGTCCGGGCAGTCGGGGTCGCGCCGTTGAATTGCCGCCGCTCCTGGCTTTCAACGTGATAGCGAACGCCGAAATCGGTCTCGTTGCGGATACCGAACAGGCTGAAACTCGCCCGGGCCTGCGGCGTGACCCCAAAGGTATAGTAATTCCGGACCCGCCCTTCGTTGCCGCAGGTCGTGAGCAGATTCGCCAGTCCGCCGCAGTTCGGGTCGGCGCTGTCGTTCGGTCGCTGGCTCGAATTACTCGACTGCCGCCACCACGCCCGGTCGAATTTCGAGCCGTACACGCTGGTCGTCAGCAGCAGATTCTGGTTGACCACGAACGAATGCACCGCCGAGGCGCCGAACCGGCTGAAATCGGCCCGGTCGTTGGCGAACGGATTCCCGCGCGGATTGGCCTGGAACTCAGCCAGCGTGGCCCCCGAGTAGGTCACCTGCGACCCTTCGTCATAGAAATTCGCCTTGAACGTCAGGACATGGCGCGCGCCGAACGTGGTGACCGACTTGAAGTTGAAGTCGTTCAGCCCGCTGCGCGTGTTGTCCCGGCTTCCCTCGCCCTGCTTCCGCATGAAATCGAACAGCAGGCCGGTGTTTTTGAGCTTGAACCCGTAATTCGCGACACCATTGAAGAAGTCGCGGTTGCCGCCGGTAAGTGTCACCGAACCCGCGGGTTTGTCCGGCGGATTGGGCGTGATGTAGTTGACCACGCCGCCGATCGTGACCGGGCCGTAGAGAATCTGCCCCGACCCTTTCAAAACCTCGATGCTTTCAAACCGCTCGATCGGCGGGTGGTAGTAGGAGGCATTGTCGCCGTAGGGCGCGAACGCCAGCGGCAGACCGTCTTCCAGCAGTAAAACCTTCGCGGATCGCGTCGGATTGAGGCCGCGGATGCCGATGTTCGGACGCAGGCCGAAACCTTCCTCCTCGCGGACATTGATGCCCGGCACTTTCCGCAGCGCCTCGTTGAAATTGAACGGGCGGCTGGCCTGAAGTGTTCTGGAATCAACGATATCGACCGTTCCCGGCACGCGCTGGAGCGATTCGCTGTCGCCAATGACACTGCCCGCGTTGACGACGAGGTCCTCGACGAGCGCGGCGGGCTGGAGGGAAAACTCGACGACCCGGTTTTCGTTCGGGTCGAGGGCGACGGTTTTCGACACCCCGGCGTACTGCTCGGCGGCCACGCTCACCGAGTAATTCCCCGGCTGGAGCCGATCCAGCCGGAACGTTCCGTCGGCGTCGGTCTGGACCGTCCGGACAAATCCGACCGTGATGCCGCGCACCGTGACCGTCACGCCGGAAATGGCCGCCCCGGTGGGGTCCGTCACCCGCCCGGAAATCGCGGGCGGCGAGAGCGTCGGTGTCACCTGCCGCGCGCCGGCAATCACCGGCAGGCCGGCGCAGAACACGCCAAGGCTAACCGCGCAGAAAAATGCGCGGACGGGGTTTTCGAGAAACATCCGTAGTTCCCCCTCTATCTATAAACAGGATGAAGGCCGCCGCCGGGAGTCGCGGCCAATGCAGTCGTCAGGATCGTTTCAACGCCGCCGGATACGGAGGCGCGCGGACTCAGTCAATCGGGCATCCCTTGCAGCGCTTCCCGCACTTCTTGAATTTCTTGCAGCATTTGCCTTTGTGCTTGAACCGTTTGATGCCCATAACGAACCTCGATGGAATGAAAACTCCCGCTGAATCCATTTCTACTTGAATTGAAATTCGTTTTCAAGAAAAAATACCACATACCGGCAATTTGGTCGTTTCAAATCCGATGGCGGCGGACGGCGGACGTGGTCATAATGCGCCCGAACGTTTTCACTTCCTCTTTTTTTCCAATGGTGTGACGCGGCATGCAACCGGCACGGCTCGTCCTCGACCTCAGCCCGCTCGTGATCGCAACCCTTCACGGCTATGGCGCGGCGTGGTTGGCGGTCAAGATGCTGTTTCGCCCGCTGTACCCGATCTATGTCCTCGGGTGGCGGATGCCCTTCACGCCGGGCCTGCTGCCGAGCGAACGAGACCGCTTCGTGGATGCCTTCGCGGGCGTCATCGCCGAAAAGCTGCTCACCGCTGAAATCATCGAGGAAGAACTCATCGACCTGCGGATTGACGGCGATGTCGAAGCCATCGCACGCCGCCGCTACACCGAGCGCTCGCACCCGGACGCGCTGGTCCAGATCATCAGTACCCAGATGATCGAGGTTCTGACGTCGCTCAAGAATTCCCGCGAGGCGAAACTCCAGATCGCCCGCGAAACGCGCAACGTCCTCGACCGCCAGATGGGACGCGAATACCACCAGACCGTGCAGTACGTCGCGCGCCTGCTCATCAACGAGGACCTCATCTTCCGCATCGTGGACCGCGCGGTGGACGACCTCGCCGACCAGCTCACCGAGAGCATCGGCATCCGCGAACTCCTCGGCCAGAGCATCAACCAGCTTCCCGACGCCATTTTCACCGGCGAAAAGCCGCTCCAGAAACGGGTCGCGCTCGACATCATCCACCGCCTGAGCCAGAAACTCGACTTCAAGGGCATCATCAAGCGCCGTTTCGAGACATTTTCGAACGAGATTTTCGAACAGATCATCTACGAAACCGCCGGTCGCGAAATCCGGGGCATCATGACCTTCGGCGCGCTCATCGGCCTCGGCATCGGCATCCTGCAAACGCTGCTCAATCTGAGCCGGCATCTGTTCGGGCAGTAAGAGAAGGATGAAGGATGAAGGATGAAGGATGAAGGATGAAGGATGAAGGATGAAGGATGAAAAAGCGTCGATAGTGGGTCCGACCTGTCAACCATTTTTTCTACTCCCCCTCTTCCCATTTTCTGATTCTCTGATTTTCTTCTCTTCTTTTCATCTTCCACCTTTTTCATCCTTCATCCCTCATCCTTCATCCTTTCCTAATCGGTGGCTTTTTTCACCGAACAAAGGTAAAAGTCGGTCAAAAGAAAGACCCACTTCCACCTTGCTTCGGATTCATCCGCACTTTCCGCCGAAGTCCGCCGCCACGGAGTCGACGTGACGCCGCAATCCACTTCTTCGCCACTCTCCATGAATGCCGCGACGCCGTTCCCCTCCCTGCTCGGGCGGGTGGCGATTGCCGCGCTTCTGATCTGGCCAATCGTGGTCTTCGTGCTGTTTTTCGTCATCGGACTGAGCGCGGGGTTCGTCATCGCCCTTCAATTCGCGTTCTACTCGCTGGCGATGTCGCTCTTTCTGTTTGTTCTTTTTTTCGGAAGCACCCTGCGATTGACCCAGATGGTGATGTCGCTCATCCACATTCGCAGACGAAAAATCAATCGGGAAGTCGGCATGGAGTGGACGCTGCCCGATTCCCCGCGCGTGCTGCCGGTGTCGGTCCTCGTCTGGGCGCACAACCGGGCCGACGTCATCGTTGACCGCATCGAACGCCTGCTCGCGCTCGACTACCCGACCTTTGAAGTCATCGTGGTGAACGACGGGTCAAACGACGCGACCGCCGACATTCTGGAAGAAGCCTTCGACCTGCATCCGGTGCAGCGGGTGGTCCGGCGGAGCCTGCCAATTCTGGTTGAAGGGATGCTTTTTGCGTCGCCCCGCCACCCGAATCTGATCGTCATCGAAAAACCGACCACGGGCCGCGACGACTCGCTCAACTACGCGATGAACGTCTCGCGGTTTCCGCTCGTCTGCCCGCTCGACCTCAATCACGTCCTGGAACCGCAGGCGCTCGTGGAACTGACGCGGGGATTCATCGAAGACCCCGCCCATACGATTACCGTGGCCACCCTCGCGGGGTTTCTCGACGATCCGCCGACCGACATTCCGAACGAACTCGGCATCCGGCTGTCGTCCGAACCCGAAAAGGACATGATCCCGCAGGCATCAGGGACCTCCATCCCGCTGCCCGCCGTTTTTTTGCCGCGGCCGCTCGACGATCTGCAACGCATCGACCGGGCCATGATTTTTCACAGCGGCCACCTGCTTCAGAAAGGCATCGGAAACGTCGCCATGGTGCGCGGCGTCGTGTCGCTGCTCAAGAAATCCGAAATCGTCGCGGCGGGCGGCTATACCTACGGCGACAACGGCGACACGCTGAGTCTGCTGCTCAATATCTATTCCGCGCCCGATGACGACGACGGCGCGCGGATTCGCCGGGTCGTTTTCCTGCCCGACGTGCTGGCACGAATTTCCTCGGTTGAAACCATGGACGAGGTCATGCGGGCCCGCGAACAGGTTCAGTTTCATACACTTGACGCCGTGACCCGCCACTTCTCGCTCGCCATCGGCGGACAGGGCGGCTGGGAAACGCGCGCGGCACTGCCCGTTTTTCTCGTCTCGTCGCTGATTGCGCCGATGCTGGAACCGGTCGCCGTCCTCGCGGTGGACTTTGCCGCGTTCGTCGGCGCGCTGACCTTCGAGGAAACCGCGACCCTCCTGTTCGGATTCGCCGTTCTCGCCCTGACCGACGCCCTCGGCGGCCTGCTCTGCGACGAATATTCCGGTCGGACCCAGCGGCAAACCGGCGATATCCGCCGCCTCGCCGTCGCCGCCGTCAAGCATGCCTTCGGCTTCCGCTGGATGCTCACCCTCGCCCAGCTTCGCGGCACCCTCGCCTTCATTCTCGGACGCTAAATCAGACCATGCGGGATTGGTACAAACGCGGCTGTGCCGCCTGATGTGCGGAAAGGCTCTGCCTTTCCGCATCGGTTACCCCAAAGAATTGAGGGCTTCAGCCCGATACATCCGCTCGGGGCGGAGCCCCTCGCGAGATTGAAGGGGAGCGCGTGGCGGAAAGGCAGAGCCATTCCGCACATCGGGCGGCAAGCCGCAAAACATTTCCATCCCTTGAAGTGTCTCAAGCTCTCGTGGACTGATTTAGACCACCGATTTTGAATGGAGAATGGACAGTGGACAGTGGACAGTGGACAGTGGACAGTTCCGTTTCGAGCCCACAGAACAAATTGTCAACTCTCAATTCTCAATTCTCAATTCTCAATTGATTCACGCCAGCGGCAGGAACACGTCCGTTACCGCTTCATGTTCCGGGACATCCGGGAAAAAGGCGACCCGCTGGAAGAACATCGGAAAGTCGCGCAGGGTCTCGCCGCTTTGCGGAAGCCATTCGAAATACAGGCGGGAAACCGTTTCGCCGATGGCTTCGCTGGTCCCAACGTGCCGCAGAACGGCGCAGCGTCCGGCGGGAATGACCTTTTCGACCACGCCGAACCCGTTTTCCGCGACCGGGCGGTCGATGGCGGCGCACACATCGAAGCGGTAGTCCTCCGGCGCGGTCTCCGCCGGGTCGTCGTAGAGGAGATTGAAGGTGGCGCTCCGGCTCGGGTGAAGTTTGTTCTCCTTGCGCCATTCGATGAATTTCCGGACGGTGTCGCCGATCAGGCGCGGATCGCCACGATGTTCGAGAACGGCGATGCGGGTTTCCGGAAAATTGACGATTTCAATTTCCTGGGCTGGCTGGTTCATTTGGGTTTTCCTTATTTCATTCAATGATTTACAGGTTTCGTACCACTGGGGCCAGTCCGGCGCGTCACGAAAGTCGGAGGGCGTCTGCCCGAACCGGCTTTTAAAGGCACGGGCGAACGCTTCGGGACTTTCGTACCCGGTGTCGAGCGCAATGTCGATGACCGGACTGGCGTCGCGGAAAGCCAGTTGCAGCGACGCGCGTTTCAGCCGGAGCAGCCGGATGTAGCCAACGACGCCGAAACCGAACAGCGCCGCGAACTGCCGGTGAAAGTGGTACTTCGAAAATCCCGCGACCCCGGCGAGTTCCGCGACGGTCGGGGTTTCGTCCGGACGGGCGTCGATGTATTCAAAGACTTTTTGAAATCGGGCCAGGTAGTGGTCGGCGGTGGTCATTGGCGGCGTCTCCTCGGTTTTCGGGAACGTACCATTTCATTTTTCCCCGTTCCTGACCGAAATTGCTGAATGGCAACGTTTCCGACGAAAAATCGACGGACCGCGCAACCGGTGACGGTTGACAAACGGCTCAAAGCCGTGCGAAAAACGGAATGAACATTCATTCTTGAAGCAAAGGAAGTGGCCGTGGCCCGCGACGACTCCCCCGCCAAACGCGAGGCGATCCTGAAAGCCGCGATGGAGCTTTTCTCCGAACGCGGGTTTCACGGGACCGCCATTCCGCTCGTGGCCGAGCGCGCCGAAGTCGGCGCGGGGACGATCTATCGCTACTTCGCGAGCAAGGAAGCCCTCGTCAACGCGGTCTACCAGCGGTGGAAACTGGCGCTTCGGGAGGCGATTCTCCATGACTTCCCGTTCACCGCCCCGCCCCGCGAACAGTTTCGGACGTTCTGGTTCCGGCTCGCCGATTTTGCCGCGAAAAACCCGGAAGCCTTTCTTTTTCTTGAATTACATCACCACGCGCCCTACCTCGACGACGAAAGCAAGGCGATGTCGGAAGCGGGCCGGGGAGAATTTTACCGATTTTTCGAGGTCGGGCAGGCAACGGCATCGCTCAAGCCGCTGCCGCCGGACATGCTCGCCACGCTCATCTGGTCGGCGTTCGTCGGGCTTTTCAAGGAAAGCCGCGCCGGCCAGCTCGAACTGACGCCCGAGCGACTCGCTCAGGCCGAGACCTGTTGCTGGGAAGCCGTTCGCCTGTAATTCCGAAGGTATTTCGGGTTGGGCGAAAATTTTTTGCCTGTTTTACGGAATGAACATTCATTCCAGAAAGAATTTTCCTCCAATGTCGAAGAAGCAAACCGTCCTTGTCACCGGCGCGACCGCCGGTATCGGTCGTCACGCCGCCCTTCATCTCGCCCGCGCCGGCTGGCGCGTCTTCGCCACCGGACGCAACCGCGCCGCGCTCGACGCCCTCGCCGCCGAGGCCACCGGGACCGGCCTTGAAACGCTCGAACTCGACGTCACCGACGCGGCGTCCATTTCGCGCGCGAAAAACGAGCTCGACCGCCGCACCAAAAACGCGGGACTCGACGCCCTCGTCAACAACGCGGGCTACAGTCAGCCCGGTCCGCTCGAAGAAGTCAGCGACGGCGACCTGCGCGCCGTGTTCGAAACAAATGTCTTTGGATTGATGGCCGTCACGCGCGCGTTTGTCCCGGCCATGCGCGAGCGCGGACGCGGGCGCGTGATCAACGTCGGCAGCATCATGGGTCGCCTCACGATGCCGTTCAACGGGGCCTACTGCGCGACGAAATACGCCGTTGAAGCCCTCTCCGACGCGCTCCGCAACGAACTCGCCGTCTTCGGCATTCAGGTCGTCATCATCGAACCCGGCCCGATCCGGACCAACTTCAACGACACGGCGATGCGGAACATGGAAAATTACCGCGCCAACCCCTCGCCCTACGCCGGAATCGCCGAAAAGGCCGACGACATCGTCAAGGAAATCGAAGCGCGGTCATTCGGGCCGGAAGTCGTGACCAAAGCCATCGAAAAAGCCCTCACCGCACGGAAACCGGCGGCCCGCTACCTTGCGCCGCGCCTCACGCCGGAGGCCGTCCTGATGTATCTGCCGTCGTGGATTACCGACCGGCTCATCGGACGCATTCTCGGCCTGAGCGATCTGAAGGCCGCCATCAGCGCCGCGCCGCAGCGG